>NZ_JBEAAM010000029.1:0-46227 GCF_040066175.1 Fontimonas sp. SYSU GA230001 | reverse complement strand
TCATCCTCCGATGATCCCGCCGCCCCGCCGGCCTTTCAGGCTCACTTCACGTTGGAATCACGCACCCCCTTCAGGCTCATGTGTCATTGGAAGAGGCTTTCGGTGCAGAACACCCGCCGCCATCGGATAGAATTACATTTTTTACCCGTTCCATCCCGTCCGAGACCGGCAGTCCATGTCCTCCCAGTACGTTTACACCATGAACCGCGTCGGCAAGACCGTGCCGCCGAAGAAGGAGATCCTGCGCGACATTTCGCTGTCGTTCTTCCCCGGAGCCAAGATCGGCGTGCTCGGCTACAACGGTGCCGGCAAATCGACGCTGCTGCGCATCATGGCCGGCGTGGACAAGGACTTCCACGGTGAGGCGCGGCCCATGCCGGGCCTCAAGATCGGCTATCTGCCGCAGGAACCGCAGCTCGACCCGAGCAAGGACGTGCGTGGCAACGTGATGGAGGCGCTGTCGCACATCGCCGATGCGCAGGCCGAGCTGGAAAAGATCTACGCGGCCTACGCCGAGCCGGATGCGGACTTCGAGAAGCTCTCCGCCCGCCAGCAGGAGCTCGAAGCGATGCTGCACGCCGGTCACGGCGAGAGCCTCGATGTCACCCTGGACAAGGCGGCCGAGGCGCTGAACCTGCCGCCCTGGGATGCCGATGTCAGCAAGCTGTCGGGCGGCGAGAAGCGCCGCGTCGCGCTGTGCCGGCTGCTGCTGTCCAAGCCGGACATGCTGCTGCTCGACGAGCCGACCAATCATCTCGATGCCGAGTCCGTCGCCTGGCTGGAGAAGTTCCTGAAGGACTTCCCCGGCACGATCATCGCGGTCACCCACGACCGCTACTTCCTCGACAACGTCGCCGGCTGGATTCTCGAACTCGACCGTGGCCACGGCATCCCCTGGCAGGGGAATTACTCCTCTTGGCTGGAGCAGAAGGAGAAGCGCCTGGAGAACGAGCAGAAGGCCGAGGACGCTCACACCAAGGCGATGAAGGAAGAGCTGGAGTGGGTGCGCAAGAACCCGAAGGGTCGTCAGGCCAAGTCGAAGGCGCGTGTCAAGGCGTTCGAAGAGCTCGCCTCGCAGGAGTTCCAGAAGCGCGCCGAGACGCGCGAGCTGTACATCCCGCCGGGTCCGCGCCTGGGCGACAAGGTCATCGAGGTCAAGGATCTGCGCAAGACCTATGGCGACCGCACGCTGTACCAGGGCGTGAGCTTCACGGTGCCGCGCGGCGCGATCGTCGGCATCATCGGCGCCAATGGAATGGGCAAGACCACGCTGTTCCGGATGCTGACCGGACAGGAGAAGCCAGACGGCGGCGAGATCGTCGTCGGCGAGACGGTCAAGATCGCCTACGTGGATCAGTCACGTGACACGCTGGATGGCGAGAAGACCGTGTTCCAGGAGATCGCCAACGGCCAGGACATCATCCGCGCCGGCAGTTACGAGATGCCGAGCCGCGCCTATATCGGCCGCTTCAACTTCAAGGGCGAGGCGCAGAACAAGCGGATCAAGGAGCTGTCCGGCGGCGAACGCAACCGCGTGCATCTGGCCAAGCTGCTGATGTCCGGCGGCAACGTGCTGCTGCTCGACGAGCCGACCAACGACCTCGACGTCGAGACCCTGCGCGCGCTCGAAGACGCCCTGCTCGACTTCGCCGGCTGCGTACTGGTGATCTCGCACGACCGCTGGTTCCTCGACCGCATCGCCACGCACATCCTCGCCTTCGAGGACTCGGGCGACGTGATCTGGCACGAGGGCAATTACCGAGAGTACGAGGACGACTTCCGCAAGCGCACCGGCTCCGAGCCCGGCGTCAACCGTCGCGCGCGCCACAAGAAGCTGGCCTGAAAGAGACCGCGCCGCCCTGTGCGACGCAGAGGGCTACTCGGGCAACGCCATTCGCAGTGTGGCGGCGACGCGCCGCCGCACTTCGACAAAGTTTGCATGCCCGAGCCTGCCCAGGGGCTCGGCATCTCGAGCCTCGATCGTGGCGATCTTTGCGGTGCGCACCACCGAAGGAACTGGCAGACCCGCTCTCACCAATCCGGTGACGGACACATCGCCGGGCCAGCCGCGATTCTCCGCGCTGGTCACCATCAGCACCCACAGCAAGCCGTGTGCGTCCTCAAGTCCGTCCGACGCGATCACCAGCGCCGGACGGCGCTGCCGGGTGGCCTTATCGGTGTAAGGAAACGGGACTTTGACGACGGTCCCAGGCTCAAAGATGCGCATAAGCGCGCCGATCGGCTTCCGAATCCCACTCCTCAAAGGTTCGGAACGGATCATCCTTCGCGCTCGGCTGGCGCTTCGAGAGCACGACGCGATCGCCGGAAATTTCGTAGACCAGCTCGTCCCCTTCTCGCACGCCCAATGCCGCGCGGACCGACTGGGGAATGGTCGTCTGCGCCTTGGACGTGAGCTTGCTGGTAATCATGTGGCAATTGTAAGGACGTTCCTTACTCGCAACAAGAGATGAGGATCACGTCGCCTCTGCCACGATTGGACGTTTACCATACGGCCATGGTCACATCATCGTCCCCGCTCGCCTATCGCTGGCGGCGCGGTGCGCTGCAGCCGGTGCCGTATCCGCAGACGATCGTCCCCGAAAGCCTGCTCGGCATCGATCGCCAGAAGGCCGCGCTGTTGGAAAACACCCGGCGCTTCGTCGAGGGCCTGCCGGCCAATCACGCGCTGCTGACCGGCGCGCGCGGCACCGGCAAGTCCTCGCTGGTCAAGGCGATGCTGAGCGCGTTCGGACGTCGTGGTCTGCGTCTGGTGGAAGTGCCGCCGCACGATCTGATCGACCTGCCGGACATCGTCGCGCCGCTGCGCGGCAAGGCGGAGCGCTTCATTCTCTACGTGGACGATTTCTCGGTGGCCGCCAATGACCCGGCGCTGATGGCACTGAAGACCGCGCTGGACGGTGGCGTCGAGGAGCCGCCGGATAACGTGCTGATCTATGCCACGTCCAACCGGCGTCACCTGATGCCGGAGATGCGCACCGACAACGACGAGTACCACTGGATCGACGGCGAGCTGCATCCGGGCGAATCGACCGAGGAGAAGATCTCGCTGTCGGAGCGCTTCGGCCTGTGGCTGTCATTCCTCGCCTTCGACCAGGATCAGTACCTGGAACTGGTGCGCCAGCACCTGTGCCGGCTCGGCGACGAACGCTGGGACGAGGAGACGCGGACGCGGGCACTGCGCTGGGCGCTGGAGCGCGCCTCGCGCAGCGGCCGCGTTGCGCAGCAGTTCGCGCGCCACTGGTCCGGGCGCGCCGCCTGAGACTCGCGGTCAGTTGCCGCGCGCGGTGACGAACTGCCAGCTGTACGGCCGCGCCAGGGGCTGGCCCTTGTAGTCCTTGACCTTGGTTGTCAGCACCGCGGTGTAGCGGTGAGCGGGCTTGAGCGGGGCATCGAGCCGCACGCGCGTCGAATGCGACCAGTGGCGCGACCAGCCATGCCCGCCCTGCACCGTCAACGCAACCGGCTCGCCGTCCTCGTCGAACAGACAGAACGCGCCCGGCTGCTCGATGCTGTCCGGATCGACTTCGCTGTCGAAGAACACGTGCAGCCAGCGGTGCTCCGTCCAGCTGCGTTCCCCGGCGGGCTCCAGCCGGACTTCGACAACGCCATGACGCGGATAGTGGCCGGCCACCTGCGGTGCCATCGGCTGCGCGGCATCTCCGGTCAGCTGGTCCCACATCTGCAGGTACATGCCGCTGACGACCAGCGCGGAGCTGATCACGCCGCCTTCGCCCATGAAGTAATTGTTCGACGCCCACGGCATCTGCGCGCGCACGCGCTCGTAATCGAGCGGCGCGGTCAGCGCCTGGGCCTGCACGGCGCCGCGCGAGAACAGGTTGCCGCGTTCGATCTGCTCGCGCGCGACGGTCATGCCGCTGCTCGCGTAGACCGCGATCAGGTCGTCGGCCGGCGGAAACACCAGCGTCGGCGCATCGAGTTCGAGCCGGTGCTCGGCGATGTTGACCACGTCCATGGCGTACTCGATCGCGTTCATCGGCGTCGCCGCGTAGAGATCGGCGATGTAGTGATACGAGTCGCCGAGCGCCTGGCGCAACACCGAACCCGGCGTGAACGGGCCCCAGAAGCCCTGCGCGTCGAAGAACGTCGCGATGTTCGGGTCTTCGCCCTGGTGGCGCACCTCCGGCTCGAACTGGGCGTCCCAGGTCTCGTCGGTGACGCCGTGCGCCGCGATGCCGAAGGCAAACGCGATCAGCATGCCGCAGCGGTCCGTGAGTCCGGCCAGATCGACGGTGCCAAGCGGATTGGTGATCGTGCTCCCCGGCAGATCGAGCGGCGCATCCGCAGGCAGGTTGACCAGGCGGGCCGCCTGCGCGCCGCAACCCTGCTCGCGCAGATATTGCATGAACGCGATATGCATTTCGCCCCAGTGGGCGTGCTCGGCCATGTCCCGGTCCGCCGGGAAGGCTGCACCGGAGCCGTAGCCACCGTCGGGGTAGATCGCGCCGGCCAGCAGCGCCGGACGGTGCGCGCCCAGAATCCGTTTGAGCGGGCCATCCGGCAGTGCCTGCCGGCCGTGATCCGCCATCGTCGCGTGCGTGGTCATTCCCGCCGCCCATGCCGGCGCCCACAGGGCGTTGAACAGCGCCAGCACAGCGACCGTCTTCCCGAGAATACCCATGGCCCGATTCACCTTACTGCTGCTCACAGCAACCCTGCTCCATCGCCTGCAACTGTTCGAACGCCGCCCTCGCCTCGGCCAGATCATCCGCGACCGGCGGCGTCGCGGCCGGCGATGAAGTCGGCGAAGGTTCCGGTGAAGGCGTCGGCGTAGCCGTCGGCAGCGGCGAGGCGGATGGGAGTGGTGTCGGCGAAGGCGTCGATCCCGGCAGCGGCTGGCCGCCGACGCCCGCGCCCTGGTTGCACGCTCCAAGCAGGAAGACCACGGCCAGCACCGCCGACCGCGGTCGAAGATCAACTCGTTTCATCTGTGGAGCCTAAGCCTGCCCTGTGACTCCGGCGTTGCAGCCCGTGCCGCCCCTATTGCTGCGCGCGGCGCATCACCACCGCATCGATGCTTTCGGTGCGGATCACGGCATCGAAGAACTCCATGCCAGTCAACTCGGTCAGCTTCACGGTGTCGTTTTCAACCGCGACAACGACGCCAGTCAGTTCCTGGCCCGACTGCAGCTTGAGCGTCGCGCGCTTGCCCTTGAGTTCGGTCAGGGTCTTCGCGATCGCACCGTCACCGCCCGCGAACGCGGGAGCGGCCATGCACGCCGCCGCCAGCAGCACCAACGCCGCACTTCCGTTCCGGATCGCGTTCATGGAAGCGGCCTGGCTCACTTGTGGGTCTTCAGCAGCGCGGCGACCTTGTCCACGTACTGCTTCATCGCGGCGTCGGGCTTGGTGCCCTTGAGCTTGGCCCAGGCGTCGTACTTGGCGCGGCCGACCATGTCGAGCATGCCCGGACGCGAGCCCTTGACGTCACCTTCCGTCGCCTGCTTGTAGGTGGAGTACAGCAGCAGCATGTCGTTGTTGTCCGGGCGCCTGGTCAGGGTCTTGACGTCCTTCTGCGCCTGTTCGAACTGAGCCTTGAGGTCGGCCATCGCTGTCTCCCGCGTCGTGGTGGTTTGTGCCTGATCTTACGCCCGGCGCTCCAGCGTGCGGAAGCGGTAGGCGAAGGCATGGCGCTCATCGGCGGGATGCGCCTCGCTGGCGATCTCCCGCCACTGCGCCGGATCGTAGTCCGGAAAATGTGCGTCACCTTCAAGTGACGCATCGACTTCGGTCAGGTACAGGCGCCGTGCCAGCGGCAAGGTCTGGCGGTACAGGTCGGCACCGCCGATGACCATCAGCTCGCCGGTCCCGTGCGCGCGCAACGCCGCATCGAGATCGCGGAACACGCGGCAGCCCTGGGCCGTGAAGGATGCATCACGCGTCAGCACCCAGTTCTGGCGGTCCGGCAGCGGACGGCCCAGCGACTCCCAGGTCTTGCGTCCCATCAGGACGGTCTTGCCGACGGTCAGCCGCTTGAAGTGCTTGAGGTCGTTGGGCAGCCGCCACGGCAGGCCGCCATCGCGGCCGATCAGGCGATTGCGATCGATCGCGACGATCAGGGCAATCGTGTGCTCCGACATCAAACGGCCACCGGCGCCTTGATGTGCGCGTGTGGCTCGTAGCCGGTCAGTTCGAAATCCTCGTAGCGGAACGCGAACAGGTCCTTCACGTCCGGATTGAGGCGCATCGTCGGCAGCGGCCGCGGCGCGCGCGACAGCTGCTCGCGGGCCTGGTCGAGATGATTCAGGTACAGGTGGCAGTCGCCGCCGGTCCAGACGAAGTCGCCGGGACGCAGGCCGGTGACCTGCGCCACCATCATCGTCAGCAGCGCGTAGGACGCGATGTTGAAGGGCACGCCGAGGAAAATGTCGGCGCTGCGCTGGTAGAGCTGACAGGACAGATGCCCGTCGGCGACATAGAACTGGAAGAAGGCGTGGCAGGGCATCAGCGCCATCTGGTCGAGTTCGCCGACGTTCCAGGCCGACACGATCAGCCGCCGCGAATCGGGATTGCCGCGGATCTGGTCGAGCAGCAGCTGGATCTGGTCGATGTGCCGGCCATCGGCGGTCGGCCACGAGCGCCACTGCTTGCCGTACACCGGGCCGAGTTCGCCGTTCTCGTCGGCCCACTCGTCCCAGATGCTGACGCCGTTCTCCTTGAGATACCGGATGTTGGTCTCGCCCTTCAGGAACCAGAGTAGCTCGTGGATGATCGAGCGCAGGTGGACCTTCTTGGTCGTCACCAGCGGAAAGCCGTCGGTGAGACGGAAGCGCATCTGGTGACCGAACACCGACAGCGTGCCGGTGCCGGTGCGATCGCTCTTCTCCGCGCCGTGCTCCAGCACGTGGCGCATCAGGTCGAGATACTGGCGCATGCGGTCGGTCTATGATCGTGGGACAGGCCATTGTAGTCCGATCGACCCGACCATGACCGATTCGCCGTTCCGCATCGAGACGCAGCGCCTGCTGATCCGCGAATGGCGCGCCGAGGATCGGCCCGGACTCGAACGCCTGACCGGCGATGCCCAGATGATGCGCTACATCACCGGCGGCGAGGTCTGGAACGCCGAGCGCAACGACGGCCTGGTCGCACGCCAGCAGGCCCATCTCGCCGCGACGGGTCTGTGCATGGGGCCGGTGCTGCTGCGCGCCACCGGCGAGATGATCGGCGTCGCCGGCGCGCAACCGCTGGACCGGTTGCCGGGCTTCGACCTCGGCTGGTGGATCTGGCGCGCGTACTGGAATCAGGGCCTGGCGACCGAGGCTGCATGGGCGGTGTATCGCCACGCCTTCGACCGCGGTGGACTCGACCGTCTCTACGCCGTGATCGACCCGGACAATGGGGCGTCACGGCGCGTCGCCGAAAAACTGGGCATGCGCCTGCACGGGCACAGCACCGCCGACCGGACCGCGTCGTGGCGCCCTGCGGTGGATGTGCTGCTCTACCTGGCCGAACGTTCCGGCAGCCGAGTCTTGCCGTAGGCGAGCGCGATCAGCGTGAGGCCGACGATCCACATCGGCGCGCTCAGCACCATGCCCATGGTCAGCCAGCTCGTGCCCGCCAGATAGCCGATGTGCGCGTCCGGCAGGCGCACGGTTTCGACCAGCGTGCGGAACACGCCGTAGCCGAGGAGGAACAGACCCGACACCGCCATGCGCGGGCGCGGCTTGCGGCCGAACCACCACAGGATCGCGAACAGCACGAGACCTTCCAGCGCCGCTTCGTAGAGCATCGACGGATGGCGCGGCTCCGGACCGGCATGCGGGAACACCATGCCCCAGGGCAGCGTCGTCGGCGCGCCCCACAGCTCGCCGTTGATGAAGTTGCCGATGCGCCCGGTGAACAGGCCGATCGGGATCATCGGCACGGCGAAGTCGCCGATGTCGAAGGGATTGAGCCGGTGCACGCGCGCAAACCACAGGATCGCGACGACCACACCGATCAGCCCGCCGTGGAAGGACATGCCGCCTTCCCAGATCCGGAAAATGGACAGCGGCTCGGCGAGGAAGCGGTCGAGGTTGTAGAACAGCGTGTAACCGATGCGCCCGCCGAGGATCACGCCCATCACGCCGTAGAACAGCAGGTCCGACACACGCTCCCTGGGCCAGCGGAACTGCGGCAGCTGCGCGCGGCGCAGGCCGGCCCACCAGAAGCCCAGAAAGCCGAGCAGGTACATCAGGCCGTACCAGTGCACGGACAGGGGACCGAGACGCAGGGCGACCGGATCGATGTCGGGATGGACGAGCATGGCGCGCGATTGTAGCCCCGCGCGCTACAGCACAACGCCGACGCGCCGCAGCACCAGCGTCATCAGACCGTAGGCGGCCGCAGTCGCCACGCAGCTGAGCAGCAGGGCCAGCCAGAAGCCGAGGCCGGCGCGCAACAGCACCGGCAGCAGCACGAACAGCAGCAGCGACGGCAGCACCAGCCAGAAGATCGAGCCGGACAGCGCAGCGATCTGCGCGGTGTCGCCGGTGTCGCGGTAGAGCCAGACGAAGGCCAGCAGCGAGGTCAGCGGCAGCGAGGCGACCAGCGCTCCGAATACGCTTGAGCGGCGCGCGATCTCGGACACCGCGACGACGACCGCCGCGCTGATCGAGAACTTGAGGATCAGATACAGCATCAGCCGGCCAGCGCGCGGCAGTAGAACGCCTTGAGATAGCGCGTTTCCGGTATCGCCGGGTGCACCGGATGATCCGGCCCCTGCCCGCCCTGCTCTAGGATCTGCAGGCGGCGGCCGACTTGACGCGATTCGCGCAGCAGCACGCGCTGCAGATCGTCCGCGTCCAGGTGGTGCGAGCAGGAGCAGGAGACGAGGATGCCGTCCGGGACGAGCAGTTGCAGCGCCGCGCGGTTGAGCGCGGCATAGTGCTCGACACCGGCGTCGAAATCCTTGCGCCGCTTGATCAGCGCCGGCGGATCGACGACGACCACGTCGAAGCTGCGTCCGGCCGCGCGCAGCCCCTTGAGGCCGTTCAGCGCCTCGTCGCGGATCGTTTCGATCTTGAGGCCGTTGAGCGCCGCGCTCGCCAGCGCCGCGTCGAGGGCGGCCTGCGAAGAATCGAGGCAGGTGGCCGACGCCGCGCCATAGCGCATCGCGCGCTGCGCCCAGGCGCCAACGTGGCTGAACGCATCGAGCACGCTGCGGCCCGCGACATAGCGCTGCAGGCGGCTGCGATTGTCGCGCTGGTCGAAGAAAAAGCCGGTCTTCTGCCCCGCCTTCAGATCGACTCGGTAGCGCAATCCCTCCTCGTGGACCTCGACGGAGTCGCCGACTTCGCCGATCACTTCGGCTTCCGCCAGCGGCAGACCTTCGAGCTCGCGCGCGCCACTGTCGTTGCGCAGCACGATGCCAGCCGGCTGTACGACGGCGCGCAGCGCGTCGAGCAGCACCGGCTTCAGGCGCTCCATGCCGGCGGTCGTGATCTGCACGACGCAGACCGCGCCGTAACGGTCGATGACGACGCCGGGCAGGCCGTCCGACTCGCCATACACCAGCCGGTAGTGAGGCTGCGGGTACAGCCGCGCGCGCAGTGCCAGCGCCGCCTGCAGCCGACGCTCGAACCAGGCCGCGTCGATGGTCGCCTGCGCGTCACCGCTGAGCAGGCGCGCCGCCAGCAATGTGCGCGGATTGACATAGCCGGTGCCGAGCGGCTTGCCACGGTGATCGACGACCCGGCACAGGCTGCCGGGTTCGATCTGCCGGAAGCGGTCGTCGGTCTCGATCTCGTTCGAGTACACCCACAGATGGCCGGCACGCAGGCGGCGCTCCTCGCGCGCCTTGAGTTTGAGCGTCAGCATGGCGGCTCCGGCCGGGTCAGGCGTAGTCGTAGCGGAATTCCTTCCGGAAGCGTGCGCGGAATTCGTCGATGTGGAAGCGGTGATTCTGTGTGCCGGGACGCTCGATGTTGTAGGCGCCCATCAGCGAGGCGATGCGCCCGGTCGTCTCCCAGTCCATCTCGCGCAGCAGGCCGTAGAGCAGGCCGCCGCGGAACGCGTCACCGCAGCCGGTCGGATCGGTCAGCGAATCGGCCTTGGCGCAGGGGATGTCGTACACCTTGCCCCTGGCGTGGATGTGCGAACCCTGGGCGCCGCGCGTCACGATCAGTGCCTCGACGCGCGCCGCGATGTCCTTGAGCGACAGGCCGGTGCGGTCCATCAGCAGCTCGGACTCGTAGTCGTTGACGGCGAGGTAAGTGGCCTGTTCGACGAAGCTGCGCAGTTCCTCGCCGTTGAACATCGGCAGTCCCTGACCGGGATCGAACAGGAACGGGATGCCGGCCTCGGCGAACTGGCGCGCATGCTTGATCATGCCGTCGCGGCCGTCCGGCGACACCGTGCCGATCTTCACGCGACCGGCCGGCACGTCCTGCTGATGCGCGTGGTTCATCGCGCCCGGATGGAAGGCCGTGATCTGGTTGTCGTCGAGGTCGGTGGTGATATAGGCCTGCGCCGTGTAGGCGTCGGGCACGGCCTGGATGAACTCGCGCGAGATGTCGAGGCGGTCCAGCCACTCCGCGTAGCGGTCGAAGTCCTTGCCGACCGTGCCCATCGGCAGCGGCTCGCCGCCGAGCAGCTTGAGGTTGTAGGCGATGTTGCCCGCGGTACCGCCGAACTCGCGGCGCAGCTGCGGCACGAGGAAGGCGACATTGAGGATGTGCACCTTGTCCGGCAGGATTTCGTTCTTGAAGCGACCCGGAAACACCATGATGGTGTCGTAGGCCAGGGAACCGCAGATCAGGGCTGACATCGTGATGCCTCGGAGCTGAGTGTGTTCGTCATTCCCGCGAAAGCGGGATTCCAGGCCTTCAGGGCACTGGATGCCCGCCTGCGCGGGCATGACGCCATGTTGGATTATGCGGTGGCTTGCGGCTGGTAGCGCAGGTCGAGCTGGCGCGCGGCACGCACGTCGTCGAGACGGCGCACCGGCATCGTGTACGGCGCGCCCTTGAGTTTCGCGATGTCCTGTTTGCCCTCTGCCCAGATCGCGACGAGCGCATCGACGAAGGCGTCGAGCGTTTCCTTGTCCTCGGTCTCGGTCGGCTCGATCAGCAGGCACTCCGGCACCAGCAGCGGGAAGTACACCGTCGGCGCGTGGTAGCCGTAGTCGAGCAGGCGCTTGGCGACGTCGGTCGCCGTCATCTCGATCTCGGCCTTCTGCTTCTTCAGCGTGATGATGAACTCGTGGCTCGCGCGCCGCTGCGGGAACGCCAGCTCGAAACCCTTCTCGCGCAGGCGCGCGGCGAGGTAGTTCGCATTGAGCGTCGCGAATTCGCCGACACGGTGCATGCCTTCGCGGCCGAGCATGCGCGCATAGACATAGGCCCGCAGCAGCACGCCGGCATTGCCCATCCACGCCGACAGGCGGCCGATCGTCTGCGGCAGGTCGCGCTCGTCCAGCCAGCGGTAGCGGTCCCCCTGCCTGCCGACGACGGGAATCGGCAGGAAGGGCTTGAGTCGATCCGACACACCGACCGCACCCGCGCCCGGTCCACCGCCGCCGTGCGGCGTCGAGAAGGTCTTGTGCAGGTTCATGTGGATGACGTCGAAGCCCATGTCCCCCGGCCGCACCTTGCCGAGGATCGCGTTGAGGTTGGCGCCGTCGTAGTACAGCAGGCCGCCGGCCTGGTGCACGATCTCGGCGATCTCCTTGATTCGGCGCTCGAACACACCCAGCGTGGACGGATTGGTCAGCATGATGCCGGCAGTCTGCGGGCCGACCGCGGCCTTGAGCGCCTCGACATCGACGTCGCCATCGTCATTGGTCGGGATTTCGCGCACGCTGCAACCGAGCATCGCCGCAGTCGCCGGGTTGGTGCCGTGCGCCGCGTCCGGGACCAGGATCTCGGTGCGCGCGAGATCGTTGCGCGAGCGGTGATAGGCCTGGATCATGGCCACGCCGGCGAACTCGCCCTGCGCACCGGCCATCGGCGTCAGCGACACGCCGGCCATGCCGGTCACGTCCTTGAGGATCTCCTGCAGGTCGTACATGCAGGCGAGGAAGCCCTGCGAGTGCGACTCCGGCGCGAGCGGATGACGCGCGAGGAACTCCGGCAGCATCGCCAGGCGATTGCAGGCGCGCGGGTTGTACTTCATCGTGCACGAACCCAGCGGGTAGAAGTGCGTGTCGATCGAGAAGTTCTTCTGCGACAGGCGCGTGAAGTGCCGCACCACCTGCATCTCCGAGACTTCCGGCAGCAGCGGCTTGTCGGTGCGGCGCAAGGCTTCGGGAATGCCGGACGGATCGACGCCGCCCTCAGGGTTCTGCGCCCAGGCCACGCGGCCCGGCCGCGATACTTCAAAGATCAGCTTTTCGGTCATCTTCAGCTCAGCGACTGGAGTGCCGCCTCGTAATTGGGTTCGTTGCCGATTTCGCTCACCAGCTCGGCATGGATCACGCGGTCGTTCTCGTCGAGCACCACGACGGCGCGCGCGGTCAGGCCGGCCAGCGGGCCGGTCTCCAGCAGCACACCGTAGTCCTCGGCGAAGTGGCGGCCGCGCATCAGCGACAGCATGACCACGTTGGCGAGTCCTTCCGCGCCACAGAAGCGCTTCTGCGCGAACGGCAGATCGGCCGAGATGCACAACACGACGGCGTTCTTCAGCGCGGCGGCGCGCTGGTTGAACTGGCGCACCGACATCGCGCAGGTCGGCGTGTCGATCGACGGGAAGATGTTGAGGATCTTGCGCTTGCCGGCGAAGTCGTGGAGTGCGACATCCTTGAGGTCGAGTCCGACCAGCCGGAATCCCGGCACCTCGGTTCCGACGCCCGGCAGCTCGCCGCTGGTCTGCACCGGGGCACCACGCAATGTGACAGTGGCCATCCTTTGTCTCCGTGATCAGTGCGCCGACAGAACGTCGGCAAGGGCCTGACGATATACCGCGATATCCGCGTCGGTCTTGGTCTCGGTTGCGCACACCAGCAGCGCATGACCCAGCTCGGGGTGATGCCGGCCCAGGTCGAAGCCGCCGAAGATGTCCCGCCTCGACAAGGCCTCCAGCACCGGCGCGACCGGCCTGGGCAGACGGATCACCGCCTCGTGGAAGCGCGGTCCGTCGAACACCACCTCGACGCCCGGAATCGTCGTCAG
This sequence comes from Fontimonas sp. SYSU GA230001, assembly GCF_040066175.1. Taxonomy (NCBI): domain Bacteria; kingdom Pseudomonadati; phylum Pseudomonadota; class Gammaproteobacteria; order Nevskiales; family Nevskiaceae; genus Fontimonas; species Fontimonas sp. SYSU GA230001. The sequence continues at coordinate 33,097 of NZ_JBEAAM010000029.1, read as the reverse complement.
CGCGGCGACCAGCTTGCGGGTGTTGCTCATGCAGCTTGAGGCGACCTGCGCCAGCCCTTCCGGCCCCAGCAAGGACATGTGGATCGTCGCCGCCGTCACCAGCAGGCCCTGATTGGTGCAGATGTTGGACTTGGCCTTGGCGCGGCGGATGTGCTGCTCGCGCGCCTGCAGGGTCAGCGTGAAACCCGGCTTGCCTTCGAGATCGACAGTGCGGCCGACGATGCGGCCCGGCATCTCGCGCACGTGGGCCATCCGGGTCGTCAGGAAGCCGAAGTACGGGCCGCCCGAGGACAGCGGCGCGCCCAGCGGCTGGCCATCGCCGCAGACGATGTCGGCGCCGCTTGCGCCCCAGCGCCCGGGCGGCTTGAGCAGCGCCAGCGACACCGGGTTGACGACCGCGACCACCAGCGCGCCCTGGGCATGCGCCCAGTCGGTCAGCGCATCGACGTCCTCGATCTGACCGAAGAAGTTCGGCTGCTGGATCACCACCGCGGTGATGTCCTGTCCTTCGTAGCGCTTGAGCGCGGACAGCAGCGTCGTGCCAGCCTGCGGGCAGTAAGCGACCGGCTCGGACTTCACCCCCTGCGCCGAGGTCGTGGCATGCACGACATCGACATAGAACGGATTGACCGCTGCCGGCATCAGCACCCGCCCGGACGTGTTCTTCTTGTTCGCGCGCACGGCCATCAGCAGCGCCTCACCCAGCGCCGAGGCGCCGTCGTACATCGACGCGTTCGACACCTCCATGCCGGTGAGCGCGCAGATCATCGTCTGGTACTCGTAGAGCACCTGCAGCGTGCCCTGGCTCGCCTCGGCCTGGTACGGCGTGTAGGCGGAGTAGAACTCGCCACGCGTCGTGATCTCCCAGACCGCCGCGGGGATGTGGTGCTCGTAGGCGCCGGCGCCGATGAAATTCAGCGCCAGACCGTCCTGCTCGGCGCGCTCGTGCATCAGGCGCGAGACCTGCATCTCCGGCAGACCCTCGGGGACGTTCGTCAGCGGACCGCAGCGCAGCGCCGCGGGAATCTCGTCGAACAGGGTGTCGATGCTCGGCGCGCCAATCGCGCCGAGCATGTCCTTGACGTCGGTTTCGGTGTGGGGAATGAAAGGCATGTCTGATCGTGGGCGGCAGGCGTCAGGACTTACAGCGTCTTCAGGTAGGCCTCGTAGCCGGCGGCATCGAGCAGCTTGCCGATGTCCGCGGCATTGGCCGGCTTGAGCTTCCACATCCAGCCGGCGCCGTAGGGATCGCTGTTGAGGATCTCCGGGTTGCCACCGAGCGCATCGTTGGCGGCGACGACTTCGCCGGCGATCGGGGCGTACACGTCGGATGCCGCCTTGACCGACTCGACGACGGCGCAGGCCTCGTTGGCCGCGACCTTGCGGCCGACCGCCGGCACCTCGACGAACACCAGGTCGCCCAGCGCCTGCTGCGCGTGGTCGGTGATGCCGATGGTGACGGTGCCGTCGGCCTCGACGCGCAACCACTCGTGCGACGACACGTACTTCAGATCTGCGGGGACCTTGCTCATCTCTGTGCTCCCAATCGATTGATCAAACCAGAACCTTGTTGTTGCGCACGAACGGCGGCCGGACGACCCGCGCCGCCACCCACTGCCCGCGGATCTCGACCTCGCAGGTGCCATCCGCCGTCGCATCCACGCGCGCGAAGGCGATCGACTGCTTCATCGTCGGCGCGAAGCCGCCGCTGGTGGTCTCGCCGCTCGCGCCGTTGGCGAAGCGCACCTTCATGTGCGCGCGCATGATGCCGCGGCCTTCGAGCACGAGGCCGACCAGCTTGCGTGGCGACTGGCCGCGCATCGCTTCGAGCGCGGCGCGGCCGATGAACTGCCGGTCGGACGGATCCCACGCAATGGTCCAGCCCAGGCCGGATTCGAGCGGATGCGTGGTCTCGTCCATGTCCTGGCCGTAGAGGTTCATGCCGGCTTCGAGACGCAGCGTGTCGCGCGCGCCCAGGCCGCAGGGCCTGACGCCGGCATCGAGCAGGCGCTGCCACAGCGCCACCAGCTCGGCGTGCGGCAACATCAGCTCGAAGCCGTCCTCGCCGGTGTAGCCGGTGCGCGCGACCAGCCAGTCCCCCAGCTGGGCGGCCTGGAAGTTGGCCAGTGCTGCGGCCGCCGCGCGCAGGCCCGCGGGCAGCAGGGGTTGCACCAGCGCGCGCGCCTGCGGCCCCTGTACCGCAAGGATGCCCAGGTCGGCGCGTTGGCGGACGTCCACGTCATAGGTGGCAGCGTGCCGGCGGATCCACGCCAGATCGTTGTCGGTCGTGCCGGCATTGACGACCAGCCGGAACCAGTCCTCGCGCAGGAAGTACACGATCAGGTCGTCGATGATGCCGCCGTCCTCGCGCAGCATGCACGAGTAGAGGGCCTTGCCGGGCACGGTCAGGCGGGCGACGTCGTTGGCCAGCAGGTGGCGCAGAAACTCGCGCACGCGCGCGCCGTGCAGATCGACCGCGCACATGTGGGCGACGTCAAACATCCCGGCGTGCTGGCGCACCGCATGGTGTTCGTCGAGCTGCGAGGCGTACTGGATCGGCATCTCCCAGCCGGCGAAATCGACCAGGCGCGCGCCCAGACGCTGGTGTTCGGCATGGAGTGCGGTTTTCTTGAGCATGCGGTTGCGCCGATGAACGTGGATTCGGTACGAACCGCCCTGACTCTGTCCGGGTACCTGAAAGTTCGAAAGCGGCGAACCGCTCCTGCCTCGTCGGTGGCCCGCTCGTGGCGGACGCTCTCCAGAGTTTTGCCGCTGCAGCGCGCTCCTTGTGCCTGAGCGATTCCGGGCGGATTTGCGCCTTCGGCGCCGCCGGATCCCGGCGGACTCTCGCGCACTGCAGACCCTGGCCGACCGATGCCGGCGCAGGGTCGGCAGATTCTATGCGCGAAGCCACCGCTTGGCGAGGGCCGCGCCATCAGGAGCCGGTCGGCCGCGGCGCTGTGACCCACTCGACAGCCGCGCCTGTCGCACCGCGCGCCGCTGATCTATAGTCCCATAGGCCTTCAACCGGCCCTTCCATGGCCATAGGGGAATCCGAGATGCGCGCGCATCGCCTGGGGATAGCGTCAGTGTCGCTGGTCCTGTTCTGCGCACCCGCGTGGCCGCAGACCGTCACGCCCGGCCAGATTTCGGACACGCTCAAGCCGGCGCCGGAGTTGCGCGCACCGGCGGCCGAAGGAAGGATCGAGGCGGCACGGCCGCCGGCGCCGCGTCCCCCGGGCAGCGGCGCCACGGTCACGGTCACGCAGTTCGCGTTCACCGGCAACACGGTGTTCAGCAGTGCCGAGCTGGCAGCCCTGGTCAAGGGCTACCTCAACCGCCCGCTGAACCTGCAGCAGCTCTACGAGGCGGCGGACCGCGTGGCGTCGCACTATGCCAGCCGCGGTTATGCGCTAGCCTCGGTCAATCTGCCGCCGCAAAAGATCACCGACGGGCGCGTCGAGTTACAGGTTGCCGAAGGGCGCGTGGCGCGGATCGATGTCACGGGCGCGCGGCAATACCAGCCCGGCCATGTCCGCGCCTACCTCGGCGAGTTCCGGCCCAACGAGATCTATCGCTCCGACACGCTGCAGGACGGTTTGCGCCTGCTCAGCACCCTGCCCGGCCTGTCGGCCAAGGCGACGGTGAAGCCCGGGACGGTCTTCGGCACCAGCGACGTCACCGTCGATCTCGACGAGAGACTGCTGCAAGGCGACCTGAGCGTGGACAACTACGGCCGCAAGGGCGTCGGCGAATACCGCTTCACGGCACGCGGCCAGATCAACAATCCGCTGCGCGTGGAGGACCAGTTGTCGCTCACCGGCCTGCTCGCCGAGGATCAGTCCACACGCTACTGGTCGGCAAACTACGCCTTCCCCCTGAATTTCCGGGGCACGCGCGTGCGGGCGAGCTACGCCGACGCATTCTTCGAGGTCAAGGATTCGCCGGTCGAAGGACGCAGCCGCAGCGGCGACGTCATGCTCGAACATCCGCTGCTGCTGGATTCCCGGCAACGCCTCTACGGCACGTTCGGCGCGACGCGGACGCTGTCGAACGCCGATTTCAGCGGCCTGATCTTCAATCAGACCTCGATCACACTTCTGCGCCTGGGGTTCACTTACAGTCACACCCAGCTGAACGGCTCCGTGCTGCAGCTGGGTACCTCCATGTCGTCGAACTTCAAGCAGCTGGAAATCGAGGACTTCGCCAACGACGAGGTGGAGGGCAAGCAGCGCCTGAAGTGGGAAGCGGACGCGCAGTACCTGCTGCAGATGACCCGTTCGTTCCAGCTGTACTTGCGGGTCAACGGCGCCTGGTCCCCGGACCCGCTGGTCGATACCGAGAAGTACTCCCTCGGTGGCCCCGGCAACGTGCGCGGCTATCCGAGCGCCGAAGTGCGCGGCGATCAGGGCTACTTCGCTTCGATCGCGCTGCAGCACCGGCTGCCGCTCGGTCCGGCCACACTGCGCAGCCGCATCTTCTTCGACGGTGGCGAGGTGTTCTCGGTGGACGCCCCGGATGCCGGCTCGCTGTCGAGTGCCGGCGTCGGCTTCGACCTGATCCTTCGCCCGATGGTCTTCAAGCTCGATTGGGCGTATCCGCTGGACGATCGCGACGTCAGCGACGGCCGCGACTCCGGCCGCGCGTTCGGTTCCCTGTCGGCCAGCTTCTGAGGGCACCCCATGTCCAACAAGCACCGCCTCAATCCCATCGCCGCCTGCCTGCGCGCGAGTGCAGCCGCACTGGCCGGCGCCACGCTGCTGGCGCCGATCGCCGCGACGTCCAACCCGCAAAACGGGCAGGTCATCGCCGGCCAGGCGAACGTCTCGACGCCGACTGCGGGCACGACCGTGATCGACCAGCAGTCGCAGGCCGCGATCATCAACTGGCAGAGCTTCTCGGTCGGCGCCGGCGAGTACGTGATGTTCAACCAGCCGTCGGCGTCCGCAGCGGTGCTCAACCGCGTCGTCGGCAACCTGCCTTCGGAAATCCTCGGCAATCTGTCCGCCAACGGCCAGGTGTTCCTGATCAACCGTCAGGGCGTGATGTTCGGCGCCGGCAGCCGCGTCGATGTCGGCGCGCTGGTCACCAGCACGCGCGACATCCGCAACGAGGACTTCCTCGCCGGTCACTACGTCTTCGCCGGCGACAGCACGGCCGGCATCAGCAACGCGGGCGACATCCGCGCCGCCGACGGCGGCTACGTCGTGCTCGTCGCCGACCACGTCGGCAACAGCGGCCGCATCAGCAGCCCCAACGGCGATGTCCTGCTGGCGGCCGGCAACCGGCTGTCGCTGGTCGTCGATGCCGAAGGTCTGGTCAGCTACGCGGTCGATGGCGCCGCAGCGTCGGCGCTGGCCGGCATCGACAACGCCGGCGAGATCCTCGCGCGCGGCGGCGCGGTGATCATGCACGCCGAAGTCGCGCGCGGCCTGATCGGCAACGCGATCAACAACAGCGGCCGGGTCGCTGCCGACGGCATCGAGACGCGTGGCGGCGACATCTGGCTCGTCGCCAACGGTGGCGGCATCGCGCAGACCGGTGTCCTCGACGCCTCCGGCACCGGCGGCACCGGCGGACAGGTTTCGCTCGTGTCCGATGCCGACATCCTGATCGGCGCGGGCTCGTCGATCGACGCGACCGGCCGCGATGGCGGCGAAGTACGGGCCATCGCATCCGGGGCACTGACCTACGCGCCGGGCGCGGTCATCAGCGTCGCCGACCGGGGTGGCGCCGGCCAGGGCGGATTCGTGGAACTGTCCGGCCATCGTGCGATCCACGTCGGCGACATCGTCCGCCTCGGCAGCGGCGGACGGCTGCTCATCGATCCGGAAGATTTCATCGTCGGCAACAACGACGACGATCCCTCGACGATCAGCATCACTTACGGGTTGCTGATGTCGCAGTTGTCGGATTTCGGCGGCGGCACCGTGCAGATCGCCGCCAGCAATGCGGTGATTTTCCGCGATTACGACAGCAACAACTTTTTCCCGCAGGATTACGGTGGCAGCCTGGAAGTGACCACCAGTCCCGGCTCGATTTGCAGCGGCGTGGGTTCGGACCCTGGAAATGCCTGCCAATCGCCGGGATCGCAGCGGGGCATCTTCTTCGAGGGTGCAGATGACGTCTTCGGTATCCCGGGTTATGTCACGCTCACCGATTCGACGTCCGGCGGACAGATCAGCATCGCCGGCACGCTGAACGCGGGAACGGATCTGACGCTCAGCACGAACGGCAGCATCTCCGCCGCCGGCTTGTCGGCGGCGAACAACATCGATCTGTCGGCCGGCACCGGCATCAGCGTGGCCAATCTGCCATCCTCGGTGTTCAATACCTACAGCCTTCACGCAGGCTCCGGTGCGCTGAACATTCCGCTGCAGGGGTATTCCGCGGACTATCTCTACTTCGACAGCGGCAGCGGCAGCCTCAGCTTCCCGTTCCTCGATGCCGTTTACGACCTGTCGGTCACGACACGTGGGGGCAGCCTGACGGTCGGCGACCTGCCCAGTTACCTCTACGGCAACCTGAACCTGTTCGCCGGCGGCACGCTGAGCATTCCGGTCAACCCCAATACCGACGTTGGTTTCGATTACGAGGCCCGCAACATCACGCTCTACGCCGGATCCGGCGACCTCAGCCTGCCCGACACCTCGCTGCACGCCTACAACGGCGTGATTCAGGTTTCGGCGCCGAACGGGTCGATCGTGCTGGCGGATCTGCAGTCGGATTTCTCGTCGTCTTACTACTTCCTGATCGACGGAGGAGGCAAGGCCACGCAACCGTCCTTCTGCACGATCTCGAACGGATTCGCCTCGGCGGCGTGCATCGCATTGACCGCGCGTAACGGCATACAGACCGGCGATCTCACGGTAACAAACACCAGCAGTTTCAGCAGCACTGCCGCCCAGGCCGCCGTCTTCCTCGACAACCGGGCCACCGGCAGCATCCAGACGGGCGCAATCAACGTCTCCATCGAAGACTACGGCGGTTCCGTCACCGGCAACGCGGTCGTCGGAATCTTCAACACCGGCGGCGCCATCCAGATGGGTACGCTCGATGTCGATGATCCGTACAGAGCGATTGCCGCCGACGTTCGGATCAGCGCAACGGGATCGATCTCCGGCCTCGGCGGACAGGGGCTCAGCCTGTTCGTGAACGACACGGATCATGGATCCACGCCGATTCCGAACACACTGGTGTCGGTGCAATCGACCAACGGCGGTACGGTCCTGATCGACCAGATCGTCGCAGGCCCCAACGTCAGCGGCACGCCGACCTCGGCCAACCGCGCGAACACCGTGATCCGCAGCGCCGCCGCCGGCGGCGCGATCGTCGGCCGGGCGGAGTCCTCGATCTCCACCGGCGCACTGGACGTCGTCGGCGGCACGATCAACCTGTCCCAGACGACCACCCGCGTCGGATCGGCTCGCGCACAGTCCGGAACCGACAGCGCGCTGATCAACGGCGCCAACTCCCTGTCCAATCCGCCCTTGGGGCTCCCCCCCGGGCCGAATGCCAGTTTCTCTTCACCGAGGACCGTGCAACTCGGCGATCTGCGTGTGGGCGGGGGCTATCTGTTCGTCCGCGCCCCGAGCGTAACCGCAGGCAGCATCGGCAACGCCAACGGTGGTCCCCTGTCCGCGTTCAACTTCAGGCCGTTCAGTGACACGGACGGAATCGAGCTGACTGACATCAACGGCGCACTTCGCTCGAATATCGTCACGTACCTGCTGGGTGGCAGCGGCTATGCGGGCATCATCGACGGCGCATTTCCGGCACTGATCCTCAAGTACCAGGGTGCCGAGAACTACGTCCTGATGACCGACGGCAATAGCCCGACGGTCAACCTGGTCAACATCGACACGCTCGAGAACGGCACGTCGGGGCAGGTGATCATCGTTTCCGGGGTGAGGGCCGTGCCGACGCCGCAGCCGACACCGACACCGCAACCGACGGCGACACCGGCGCCTACCGCGACACCGGCACCCACCGCGACACCGGCACCCACCGCGACACCGGCGCCGACTGCGACACCGGCACCCACGCCGACGCCCGTCCCGACACCGACGCCGCCGCTGCTGATTCCGCTGGTGACGTTGACCCAGGCGCAACCGACCCCGGTGCCGGAGCCGACACCCGACCCGACGGACGCGGACGAAATCGCGCGCGCCCTGGACCTGGCCCAGGACATGGGCAACGAGGCGCCGGCTCCGAGTCCGACTCCCACCGTTCCCGACCGGATCGAAGTCCGCGACTCGTCTTACGAGATCAACGATCTTTCTTGCGACGTCGCAGGAGTGCAATGACATGGTCCGTGCAACGCGCTGTCTCTGGCTGATGGCCCTGTGTGGCGGCATCCTCGCGACCCCGTTGCACGCGGCCGAACCGGTACCGGCAGGCACCGTCGTGCTGATGACCGGCGCGGCCACCGCGTCGAGCGTGGAGACGATGGCCATGCGCGCCCTCAAGAAGGGAGATCCCGTCTATGCCGGCGACATCGTCAGCGCGGGACCGAACACCTACGTCAATCTCAAGTTCAGCGACGGCGGCCTGGTCCTGGTCCGGCCCAATTCGCGCTTCCAGATCGAGGCTTTCAGCTTCGCGGCGGAGACGGGCACCCGCCCAGACGCCCCCACGCCCGCAACAGGCGCGGCACGGACTGCACCGGCGGTCGCGACGGCGCAGGCCGAACCGGCCGCGCCTTCGCGCGCCTTCTTCCGTCTGCTGCGCGGCGGCCTGCGCACCGTGTCCGGCCTGATCGGCAAGGGCAACGCGGACGACTACCGCATCAACACCCCGGTGGCCACCATCGGCATCCGCGGCACGGACTACTGGGTGATCCTGTGCGACGAGAAGTGTGCGAACGACCCCGCGCTGCTCGCCAATCTGCCCCCGGGCGTCAGCCCGCAGGGCGGTGTCATCGTCGGCGTCATCGAGGGGTCGATCTTCGTCATCAACGAGGCGGGCAAGGAAGCCGTGGTCGGCGAGGGGCAATACCTGATCACGCTGCCGGACGGCACGCAGATCTATCTGCCGTTCGAACCGCAGTTCATCCAGATCCAGCCGATTCCGGACCCGAAGACGATCTGCACCTCCGAGTGAGGACGACAGCGGTACACCGGTGACGCTTGCGGGCTGAGCGAGCGTGGCGCGCCTGGCCTTTGTCTGGGAACTCGGCTCGTACAGCGGTTATTCCGCCCTGATCGGACAGATCGCGCAGGCGGCCGTCGCGCAGGGCCACGCGTGCGTCTTCGTCGTCAAGGATCTGCGTGCCTGCGCACCTCACCTTCCGGCACGCCTGGGGCCGATGCTGCAGGCGCCCCGCGCGGAGTCCGCGCCGGGTGCGCGCGTGAAGATCCAGACCAGCTACGCGACGCTGCTGCACAACTGCGGCTACGGCGACTCCGACGCGCTGGCCGTCCGGATTCGCGCGTGGACCGAGCTGTACCGGACCCTGCGCATCGAACGCGTGCTCGCCCGTCACAGTCCCACCGCGATCCTGGCCGCAAGACTGCTCGGACTGCCGGTTCTGCATTACGGCAACGGCTTCACCTTGCCGCCCGACTGCGCGCCCTGGCCCAGCTTTCGTCCGGACCTGAACGTCGCGTCCGCCGCGCTGGAACACAACGAGCGCCGCGTGCTGGGCGTGGTCAACGATGCGCTGGCCCGCCTCGGCATCCGGCCGATCCCGAGCGTGCAGGCGATCTTCTCCGGTGTGGCCACCCTGCTCCTGGGTTCACCCGAGCTGGACCACTATGCGCGCACGCCGACGCCCTGCCATGTGGATTTCCCGCCGCTGGGCTATGGCGCTGCGCCGGAGTGGCCGGCGGGTGACGATGAAGCGCGCCTGTTCGTCTCGCTCTGGCCGGGCCCGTCGGCAACCGGCTGGCTCGAACTGCTGGAGCGACTGCCGGCACGCAGCCTGGTCCGCTTTCCGGCCGACGCGGCGATCGAGCACCGCAGCGAACGCGTGCGCATCGCCCGCTCGGCCGTGGACTACGTCGCCGCGCTGGCGCATTGCACCGCCGTCGTGGGCTACGGCTCCCACAACCTGGCCCATGAAGCGCTGCTGGCCGGCAAACCGCTGGCGACGATGGCCCACACCCCGGATCACCTGCTGCTCGCCCGGCGCGTGCAGGCGCTGGGCACCGGCATCCTCCTGCCCGAACGCGCCGATACGCAGGCCCTGAACGGCATCGGCCGCTTGCTGACCGACGAACGCCTGCGTACCTCCGCCGCGGCATTCGCCGCACGCAATCGCCGCAGCGGCAGCGCTGCGGACATCGTCACGCAGATCCTCGAACACGCGCTGGCGGCACACGCAGCTCCGCTCTGAACCCGCTCAGAGGCCGCAGGCGCGCCGCACCAGGGCTTGCCGCAGCGGGTCGGCGCGCCCGACCAGCGACAGCCCACGCTGGCGCAGCCACTGCCACGCCGGCTGGCGGAACCGGTAGGCACGATACAGGCCGTCGGTGACCGCCATCATCTCGACGACCGCGGCCTTGCGGCTGCGCTGGTAGCGCTGCAGCACGCGCAGCCCGCCGATATCCCGGCGCAGACGCCGCGCGCCGGCGAGGGTTTCGATCAGACACTGCGCGTCGCCAAAACCGAGATTGACGCCCTGTCCGGCGAGCGGATGCACGACATGCGCCGCGTCGCCGGCGAGCACGCAGCGCGGCCGCACATAGTCCTGCGCCTGCTGCAAGGCCAGCGGGAACGCCAGGCGCCGCGTGCAGTCGAGTATGCGACCGAGCACGTGCTGACAGGCTTCGCCGAGCGCTTCGCAGAACGCCGCATCGTCAAGCGCCATCAACGCCGGCGCCTCGACCGAAGACCAGACGATGGAGCTGCGTCCGTCGGCCAGCGGCAGCAGGGCCAGCGGTCCGGTGTCGAGGAAGCGCTGGTAGGCCGTCGCCCGATGCGGACGTTCGGTGCGGACATGGCAGACCACCGCGGTCTGCTCGTAGGGATGACCCATCACCTCGATGCCGACCGCTTCGCGCAGCGGCGAGCGGGCGCCGTCGGCGGCGACGACCAGCGAGGCCCGCAGCGGCGCGCCGCGCGCCAACCGGAGCGTCGCGGCCCCGTCATCGACCTCGCACGCGGTCACCGTGACGCCCTCGCGCAGCACGCCGGCCGGCAGGGCATCGAGCAGATGCCGCTGGATGACGCGGCTTTCGACGATGTGACCGAGCGCCGGCAGACGCACATCGGAGGCGTCGAAGTGCAGCGCACCACCCGGTTCCGCTTCCCAGACCTGCATGTGCGTGTACGCGCTGACGCGCTCCGCCACGATCGCGTTCCACGCACCGATGTCGTCCAGAAACTGCGCGCTCGCCGGCGAGATCGCATAGACGCGCAGGTCGTAGTCGTCTGCGCCTTCGGCCGGCAGTCCACGATCGAGCAGGCGCACGCGCAACCCAAGCCGATGCAGACCGACGGCGATCGCCGCACCGACGAGGCCGGCGCCGACCACGGCGACATCGCAGTCCGTGGCCATGGTCAGCGCGTCGAACGCGCAGCGGACGGCGTGTAGCCGCCGAAGCCGAGGTTCTGCCACATCACCGCCTCGCGCAGCGGCGGCGCCAGGTCCAGCGCGAGCAGCCCCAGGTGCCGGAGACCGCGCAGCCCGGGAACGCGGTTGGAAAACAGGCGCACCAGTCCATCGGTGAACTCCGCGGTGCGCGAGCGATCCGGCGCGCGCAGCTCGACATAGCGGCGCAGCAGCTCCGGCGCGCCGGCGTCACCGGCCGACACCGCCAGCAGCTCGCACAGCGTCGCCGCGTCGCGCAGCCCGAGGTTGAAACCCTGCGCCGCGACCGGATGCAGCGACTGCGCAGCATTGCCGACGAAGACGACGCGCGGCGCCGACAGCTCGGCCGCCATCACGCGGCTGAGCGGGAACGCCTGGCGCCGGCCCAGCTCGGTGAAACGGCCCAGACGTTCCCCGAAAGCGTCTTGCGCGGCGGCGAGAAACTCGGCGTCCGCGCACTGCATGCGCGATTCCAGCCCGCTTCGTGGCGTCGTCCACACCAGCGAGCAGACGTTCTCCTCCGCCGCCCATGGCTTGGGCAGCAGCGCGATCGGTCCGTCCGGCGTGAAACGCTCGTAGGCGCAGCCGCGGTGCGGCCGCGCAGTGCGCACCGCGGTGACGATCGCCGACTGCGCGTAGTCCCGCGTCTGCGCGGCGATGCCCAACCAGCCACGCAGCGGCGAGTGCATGCCGTCCGCGGCCACGACGAGCCTGGCCCGCAGGCGGCGACCATCGTGCAGGCTCAGCACGGCGTGCGTCTCCGTCAGGCCGATGCCGGACAGCGACGCCGGCGCGAGCAGCTGGCTGCGCCCGGCCCGGACGAGGGCCTGCCACAGGACTTCGCCGATACGCCGGATCGGGACGTTGTAGCCCAGGGCCTCCAGACCCGCCTCGGCGGCCGTGAAGCGCGCGACGCCGAAGCGCCCCCGTTCGGAGATGTGCGTCGAGACGATCGGCGCGGACACGCGACTCAGCTCGGGCCAGACGCCGAGCGCCTGCAGGATGCGGTAGCTCGCCTGGTTGACCGCGATGCAGCGCTCATCCCAGTCCGCCGCGCCGGCTGCCGGCGGCGCCGGTTCGATCAGTGCCACCGACAGCGGCGTGCCTGCGAGACCGTGCGCGACGGCGGCGCCGACGAGGCCGCCTCCGACGATCGCGACATCGACCTCACGGGGCACGCCATCGCCGGAGTGCGCCGCGCCGGGGTCAGCCTGGCGGCTGTCCGAATTCGTTCCGGACGAACCTGTCATGCGCCGGACATCAGCCTCTCGATCTCGCGCACCTCCTTGGGCACGCCGCCGGTCAGCACCTCGGGCCCCTTGGCCGTGATCGCGACGTCGTCCTCGATGCGCACGCCGATGCCCCAGTACTTCTCCGGCACGCCCTGGGTGCCCGGCGCGATGTAAAGGCCGGGTTCGACCGTCATCACCATGCCGGACTCGAACGGCCGCGGCTTGTTGTCGAGCTTGTAGCGGCCGACGTCGTGCACGTCCATGCCCAGCCAGTGACCGGTGCCGTGCATGAAGAACTGCCGCTGCCGGCCCGCCTTGATCAGCTCGGCCGGCTTGCCCTTGAGCAGGCCCAGATCGACGAGCCCTTCGGTCAGCACGCGCGTCGCGACGTCGTGCGGGCGCGCCGACGAATTGCCCGGCCGGAGTTCCTCGATCGCCTGCTTGTTGGCCTCGAGCACGACTTCGTAAACCGCCTGCTGCGCAGCGCTGAACCTGCCGTTGACCGGGAAGGTCCGCGTGATGTCCGCCGTGTAACCCTGCAGCTCGCCGCCGGCATCGATCAGCACCAGGTCGCCGTCACGCAGCTCGGCACTGTTCTCGACGTAGTGCAGGATGCAGGCGTTCGCGCCGCCGCCGATGATCGTGCCGTAGCCCGGCTCCATGTCGTGGCGCGCGAAGTGATGATGGATCTCCGCACCGAGCTGCCATTCGTAGAGCCCCGGCCGCGCCGTGCGCATCGCGATGCAGTGTGCCTGCGCGGTGATCTCGCAGGCCGTGCGCATCAGCGACAGTTCCGCAGCCGATTTGCGCAAGCGCATCTCGTGCAGCGTCGCCTCCAGCGCCACGAAGTCCACCGGCGCCGCCGCGCCACGACGCGACACTTCGCGGATTTCGCGTACACAGGCGGTGATCCTCGCATCCCAGTGCGGGTGCTCGCCCAGGGTGTAGTGGAGATGCTGGCGGCCCGCGAGCAGGCCCTTGAGCTCGTGCTCGAAGGCATCGATGGTGAACGCCTGGTCGGCGCCGTAGTCACGCATCGCACCGGCCGGGCCGGCCCGGCGACCGTCCCAGATCTCGCGCTCGGGATTGCGCTCGCGGACGAACAGCACGTACTCGGCCTTGCGGCCCTTGACCTTGCGCCCCGGCGCCAGCACCGCCAGCGCGTCCGGCTCGGGAAATCCGGTCAGGTACGAGAAGTCGCTGTCCTGGCGGAACTTGTAATGCGTGTCACGCGAACGGATCACCTCGCGCGCAGACGGCACGATCGCCACGCCGTCGGCACCGATGCGTTTCATCAGCTGCGCGCGACGCGCGGCGTACTCCTTGGGTGTCCTGCGGGCCGGTTTGATCGCCATGTGGAATCAGTTCTCAATGCAGGTGTGGGGAATCCGTCGGATCCAGCGTCGGCCGCGGGTGCAATTCCATGAACACGAGTTGCGCACCCACGCGCAGGTACTCGACCAGCTCGGCGTAGGCCGTCTCCTCGATGTTCGCGTCCACCTCGTCGCCGACCGCGGCCTGCGTCAGCTCGGTGAAGTCGCGGACGATCTCGCGCAGATCCGCTGAGCAGCGCTGCAGGTCGAGGCCCGGGCGGCTCGCCAGTCCGTAGAGGAATCCCTGGCACCATGCGACCAGCGCAGACACTCGCGGCACCAGTGCCGCGTCGTCATCCGGCAACAGCGGGCTGAAGCGCATGTCCTCGTCGCTCAGGGCCTCCGCCGTCGCCGCACGCAACGCCTCCAGCGCCGCACGTGCGTCCGCAGTGGCGGTCGCGGTCTGCGCCGGTTCGATCAGACGCAGCACGTCGATGTCCCGCGCCTCGCGCACGCACAGCGCGCCGCACAATGCGCCGTGGTACTCGGCCGCCTCGTCGGCCAAGCCGGCCTGCCGCAGCACGGCGGCCAGCGCGTCGTAGTCCAGTGCTTGGGTCATCGGCGGATTATAGGGCGGCGGTCCACAAATGGCCGGGCGTTCGGGGGTCCTGCGCCAGATGACCGCAAAGCGGACAGCCTCACCCCCTATAATCCGCCCATGATGTCCGCCGACTTCGTCGCCGTCCTGCGCGCCTGCGCGCCTTACGTGCACGCCCACCACGGGCGTGTTTTCGTGATCGCCTTCGGGGGCGAGGCGGCCGAGCGTGCGGACTTCGACTCCCTGATCTACGACATCGCCCTGCTGCAGAGCCTCGGCGTCCGGCTGGTGCTGGTGCATGGCATGCGGCCCCAGATCGACGCGCGCCTGAAGGAGCGCGGGCTCGAACCGCGCTTCGTCGATGGCCTGCGCGTGACCGACCGCGCGGCATTGGACTGCGTCAAGGCCGCGGCCGGCAGCCTGCGCATGGAGATCGAGGCGCGGCTGTCCACCTCGCTGGCATCGAGTCCGATGGGTGGCGCACGCATCCGCGTGGCCAGCGGCAACTGGGTCACGGCCCGGCCGGTCGGCGTGCGCGGTGGCATCGACCACCTGTTCACCGGCGAAGTGCGGCGCATCGACGTGGACAGCATCCGCCAGGTGCTGGACCAGGAGCGCATCGCGCTGATCTCGCCGGTCGGCTACTCGCCGACCGGAGAAATCTTCAACCTGCGCGCCGAGGACCTGGCGACCGCCACGGCCACCGCGCTGAACGCCGACAAGCTGGTCTTCGTCACGCCGGCGAATCCGGATCAATGGCGATCGGCCGAGACGACCGGCGATGCCGGCCAGCTGTCCCCGCTCGAAGGCGAGCGCCTGCTCGCCAGCGGCGCGCTCGGCGAACTCGACCGCACCTACCTCAGAGCCGCGCTCGCCGCCGCGCGCGGCGGCGTCAAGCGCGTGCACCTCGTCGGCCACGACGACGGCGCGCTGCTGCGCGAGCTGTACACCCGCGACGGCGTCGGCGTGATGCTGTATTCCGACCCCGACTACGAGGCCACGCGCGACGCCACGATCGAAGACGTCGGCGGCGTACTGGCGCTGATCCAGCCGCTGGAGCAGCAGGGCGTGCTGGTGCCGCGCTCACGCGAACAGCTCGAACTCGACATCACGCATTTCAACGTCATCGTGCGCGACGGTCTGGTCATCGCCTGCGCGGCACTGTTCCCGTTCCCGCAGAACGCGATGGGCGAGCTCGCCTGCGTCGCGGTGCACCCGGACTACCAGCGCGCCGGTCGCGCCGGAGCACTGCTCAAGCGCGTCGAGGCCGAGGCCCGGCAGCTGGGACTCAGGCAGCTCTTCAGCCTGACCACCCACACCCCACACTGGTTCATCGAGCACGGCTTCCGCAAGGCCGGCATCGACGCGCTGCCGATGCAGAAGCAGCGCATCTACAACTACCAGCGCAACTCGCTGGTGCTGATCAAGGATCTGTAGCCACTTGGGCTGACCTGGGTCAGCGCAGCCCCCCTGCCGCCCGCCGATACTGCCGCCACGATCGCGAGGCAGGACGCATGGACTGGAAAACCGAAGGCAGGACACTGGCCATACTGGTGGGCGGCTTCCTCGCGTTCTACTTCCTGCCGGTCGGCCAGCCGCGCTTCGACGGCGCGGTGACCGAGGCCCTGGAACTGACACGCTGGTACGCACGCGAGCACGTGATCCTGTGCCTGCTGCCGGCGTTCCTGATCGCCGGCGCGATCGCGGTGTTCATCGACCAGGACGCGGTGATGCGCTACCTCGGTCCGCGCGCGCCCAAGCCGCTGGCCTACGGCGTCGGCGCGGTCTCGGGCGGCATCCTCGCGGTCTGCTCGTGCACGGTGCTGCCGCTGTTCGCGGGCATCTACCGGATGGGCGCGGGTCTGGGCCCGGCGATCGCCTTTCTCTACAGCGGCCCGGCGATCAACGCACTCGCCGTGATCCTGACCGCGAAGGTGCTCGGCTGGGAGCTGGGTCTGGCGCGCGCGATCGGCGCGGTGCTGTTCAGCGTCGTCATCGGCCTGGCGATGGCGCTGATCTTCCGCCGCGAGGCGGCGGCATCGATGAAGCCGGCCGCGCTGCCTGACGACGCCGGTCCACGACGCTCGCTGGGGCGCACGGCGCTGCAGTTCGCGCTGCTGATCGGCGTGCTGGTGTTCGCGAACTGGGCCGATCCCGGGACGGCGAGCGGCTTCTTCGGCGCGGTGCATGCGCAGAAATGGACGCTGACCGCGCTCAGCGCCGCGGCCTGGGCGCTGACGCTGTGGCGCTGGTACGGCCTGTCCGGCCGCGGGCTGCTGGCGCTGGCCGCCACGGTGGCCATCGCCGCGCTCGCCGTGCCCGCGCAGCCGATGCTGGCCTTCGCCGTCGGGGTGGTGGGCCTGTGCGCGATCCTCGCGCGCGGTGGCGACGAAGCGCGCGAGTGGCTGGCGCAGAGCTGGGGCTATGCGAAACAGATCGCCCCGCTGCTGCTGGTCGGCGTGCTGCTGGCCGGCTTCCTGCTCGGCCGTCCCGGCCACGAGGGCGTGTTGCCTTCGGCCTGGGTCGCCGCGGCAGTGGGCGGCGAAAGTCTGGTCGCCAGTTTCTTCGCGGCAGCCGCCGGCGCGCTGATGTACTTCGCAACGCTCACGGAGATTCCGATCCTGCAGGGTCTGATCGGCAGCGGCATGGGCAAGGGCCCCGCGCTCGCGCTGCTGCTCGCCGGCCCTTCGCTGAGCCTGCCGAGCATCCTCGTCATTCACAGCCTGCTCGGCGTGCGCAAGACCGCCACCTACATCCTGCTCGTGGTCGCCATGGCGACGCTCACGGGCTGGATCTACGGCCGTTTCATCGTCTGATTGACCGGAGTTGCCCATGACCAAGATCCAGATCCTCGGCAGCGGCTGCGCGAAGTGCCAGCAGCTCACGCGCAATGCGGAAGCCGCCGCCACCGCGCTCGGGCTCGACTACCAGATCGAGAAAGTCACCGCCGTGGACGACATCGTCGCCTACGGCGTGATGCGCACGCCGGCGCTGGCCGTGGATGGCCAGCTCAAGGCGGCGGGCCGCGTGCTCTCGGCGGACGAGATAAAGCCGCTGCTGCAGTCCTGACCGCGACGTGAGCCGTGCGGGCGACTGCGCTATCGTGCGCGTCCCCCACCGACACAGGCGACCCGCGGCATGAGCAACGACGACTGGACGCAGCGCTCACTCGCACACGTCTGGCAGCCCTGCACGCAGATGCAGGATCACGCCGGTGCCGATCCCGAACTGCCGCTGATTCCGGTGCGCCGCGCCGAAGGTGCGTGGCTGGAGGATTTCGACGGCCGCCGCTATCTCGACGCGGTGAGTTCATGGTGGACCAACATCTTCGGCCATCGTCATCCGCACATCGTCGAGCAGCTCAGGCAGCAGCTCGACACGCTCGACCACGTGATGCTCGGCGGCTTCACCCATGCGCCGGTCGTCGAACTGTCCGAGCGCCTCGTGCAGCTCGCACCGCCGGGGCTGACGCGCTGCTTCTATGCGGACAATGGCTCGTCGGCGGTCGAAGTCGCACTGAAGATGTCGTTCCACTACTGGCACAACGCCGGCCAGCCACGCAAACGGCGCTTCATCACACTGACCAACAGCTACCACGGCGAAACCCTGGGCGCGCTTGCGGTCGGCGGGCCGAGCATCTACCGCGACACCTACGCGCCGCTGCTGCTGCAGCCGATCCATGTACCCTCGCCCGACTGCTACGAACGCACGCCGGGCCAGAGCTGGGAGGACCACACGCGCCAGAGCTTCGTGCACATGGAGCATGCACTCGCCGAGCACGCGGGCGAGGTCTGCGCGGTGATTCTCGAACCGCTGGTGCAGTGCGCCGGCGGCATGCGCATGTATCACCCGCTCTACCTGCGCCTGCTGCGCGAGGCCTGCAATCGCCACGGCGTGCACCTGATCGCCGACGAGATCGCGGTCGGCTTCGGCCGCACCGGACGGATGTGGGCCTGCGACTGGGCGCCGCCCAATCCGCGCGACGACGACGCGCAGCCTGGCATCACCCCCGACTTTCTGTGCCTGTCAAAAGGACTCACCGGGGGCACCCTGCCGCTGGCGGTGACGCTGACGCGCGAGGCGATCTACCAGGCGTTCTACGCCGACTACCGCGCCGGCAAGGCCTTCCTGCATTCTCACTCCTACACCGGCAATCCGCTCGCCTGCCGCGCCGCGCTGGCGACGCTGGACCTGTTCGAAACCGAGAAGCCGCTGGCGACCAACCGCCTGCTCGCCGATCTGATGTGGCGGCAGACCGCGGACATTCGCGCCCATCCGCACGTCGCCGAGGTGCGTCAGCAAGGCATGATCCTGGCGATCGAACTGGCGCGGAACGTGCGCAGCAGGGAACCCTACCCGGCCGCCGAGCGCCGCGGCCTGCGCGTCTATCGCCACGCGCTCAACGGCCGGCCGGACTTCGCCGCGGTATTGCGCCCGCTCGGCAACGTGATCTACTTCATGCCACCCTACGTAATCACGCCGCGCGAGATCGAGCAGCTGTGCAAGCTCGCGCTGGACGCCATCCACCAGGCGACGCGCGACTGAAATGCGGACCCGCTGCGTGAATTGCTTATGGATTCCCGCCTCGCCCGCGCCGACAATGCCGGCATGACCCGAATCCATCTCGACACCCCGCTCGCCGAAGGCGCCAGCGTGGCACTGCCCGAACCCGCGTTCCGCCACCTCGTGCAGGTGCTGCGCATGCGCGAGGGCGAGACCTTCACCGCATTCGACGGCCGCGGCGGCGAGTACGATGCCGTGCTCGTCGAGATCGGCAAGCGCAGTGCGACGGCGCGCCTGCTCGCCCGCCACGACGTCGATCGCGAATCGCCCCTGGACCTCACGCTCGCCCAGTGCATCTCCAAGGGCGAGCGCATGGACTACACGCTGCAGAAGGCCGTCGAGCTGGGCGTGACGCGCATCGTGCCGCTGATCTCCGGCCGCAGCGTCGTGCGCCTCGACGACGACCGCTGGGAGAAGAAGCTGGAGCACTGGCGCGGCGTGATCGTGTCGGCAGCCGAGCAGTCGGGACGCACGCGCCTGCCGATTCTCGAACCGGTGCAGGACCTGCCCGGCTGGCTGGTGGACGAGCGCGCGCGCGGCGACCGCATCACGCTCGACCCGAACGGCCGCCACACGCTGCGCGACCTGCCGCACCGGCACGGTCCGGTGACGTTCCTGGTCGGCCCGGAAGGTGGCCTGAGCGACGGCGAGCTCGACCACGCGCGCCGTGCCGGCTTCATCGGCATCCGCATCGGTCCGCGCGTGCTGCGCACCGAGACTGCGGGCGTCGCCGCGATCGCCGTGATCCAGGCCTTGTGGGGCGACTGGAACTGACGCCCGGTTCAGGGCATCGCGTCGACTTCCTTGTCCTCCGGCGGCAGCAGGTCCTCGCGCGACACACCCAGCGCGACGGCCAGATTGGTCGATACGTAGATCGACGAATAGGTCGCGACGATCACGCCGAAGATCAGCGCGACCGAGAAGCTGTGGACGCTGGAGCCACCCAGGATCAGCAGTGCGAACAGCACCAGCAGCGTCGTCAGGTGGGTGATCACCGAGCGCAGCAGCGTCTGGTTCACCGACAGGTTGACGACTTCGAGGATATCGGCGCGGCGCTGGTTGATCAGGTTCTCGCGCACGCGGTCGAAGATGACGATGGTCTCGTTGTTCGAGTAGCCGATCAGCGCGAGGATCGCCGCGAGCGTGGTGATGTCGAACTCGACCCAGAGCAGCGACAGGTAGCCGAGCACCATCACCGCGTCATGGATCAGCGCGGCGATCGCACCGATCGAGAACTTCCACTCGAACCGGAACGCGATGTAGATCATGATGCCGATGAAGGCGAACAGCAGCGCCAGACCGCCCTTCTCGGTCAGTTCCTCGCCGACCTGCGGGCCGACGAACTCGATGCGGCGCAGCTCGATCCCTTTCTCCTCGGCGTGCAGCGCCTGCAGGATGTTGGTGCTGACCTGCGCCGACGAGGCATTTGCGGCAGGTGGCAGACGGATCAGCACCGCATTGGTCGAACCGAAGTACTGGACGACGGCACGGTCGTATTCGGCGGCCGCGAGATCCGCGCGCACGACGTCGAGCTCGACGGTCTGCGGGTACTCGACCTCGACCAGCACGCCGCCGGTGAAGTCGATGCCCAGGTTCAGGCCACGGATCGCGACGAGCAGCAGCGCGCCGAGCGTCAGCACCGTCGAGACCAGCAGGCCCGTCTTGCGCTGGGCCATGAAGTTGATGTTGGGAACACGTGCAAAGAATTTCATTTGTAGCTCCCGGTTCACCAGACAGGCACGTCAGTCAGCTTGCGCTTGGCGAACACCAGCTGCGCCAGCGCGCGCGTGCCGACGATGGCGGTGAACTGCGAGGTGAGGATGCCGATCGCCAGCGTGATCGCGAAGCCCTTGATCGGCCCTTCGCCGAGGGCGAACAGCACGACGGTGGCAATCAGGCCGGTGATGTTGGCGTCGGCGATCGTCAGGAAGGCACGGTCGTAGCCCGCCTCGATCGCCGCGTGTGGCTTGGTGCCGGCGCGCAACTCCTCGCGGATGCGCTCGTAGATCAGCACGTTGGCATCGACCGCGATACCCATGTGCAGGACGATGCCGACGATGCCGGGCATCGTCAGGGTCGCCTGCAGCACCGACAGGATCGCGACCAGCACGACCAGGTTGAGCAGCAGCGCGGAGATCGCGAACAGGCCGAACACGCGGTAGTAGATCGCCATGAACAGCACGACCAGGGTCAGGCCCAGCACTGCGGCCGAGAAGCCCTGGCGGATGTTGTCCGCGCCCAGGCTCGGGCCGACGGTGCGCTCCTCGACGATCTCGACCGGTGCGGCGAGCGCACCCGCCTTGAGCAGCAGCGCGAGGTCGTGCGCCTCCTTGCTGGTCAGGCCGGTGGTCTGGAAACGCTTGCCGAACACGCCACGGATATTGGCGATCGAGATGACCTCCTCGACCTCGCGATGCTCGCGGATCGGTTCGCCCTTGGCGTTGTAGTTGGTGACGACCTCGCGCTCCTTGAACAGCACGGCCATCGGCTTGCCGACGTTCTTCTCGGTGAACGCGAACATGCGCTTGGCGCCGGCGCCGTCCAGCGTCACGCTGACCGCGGGGCCGCCGTTCTCGTCCACCGTCGCGGCGGCATCGACCAGGTTGTCGCCACCGGCGATCACTTCGCGCTGCAGCAACACCGGGCGCCGCCCCTCACGGGTGTAGAACAGCTCGGTGCCGGCCGGCACGATGCCGGTGCTGGCCGCGGTATAGGCGTCCGCATCGGCCACCGCGCGGTACTCCAGCGTCGCGGTCGCGCCGAGCAGATCCTTGACGCGCGTCGTGTCCTGCACGCCGGGCAGCTGCACCACGATGCGGTTCGCGCCCTGCCGCTGCACGACGGGCTCGGCGACGCCGAGCTGGTTGACGCGATTGCGCAGCGTCGTCAGGTTCTGCTGGACCGCGAAATCGACGATGCGCTTGGCCTCGCTCTCCGACAGGCGCACCTGCAGCGACAGCGGCGCATCCGGTGCGACCGTCAGCTGGTACTCGGGAAACGCCTTGGCAATGGCGTGGCGCGCGGCTTCCAGACGAGTCTCGTCCGCGAAGTCGAGAATGCCCGCATCCCCGGCCTGGCGGCGCCCGGTGTAACGGATATCCTCCTTGCGCAGCAGCGTCGGCACCTCGCTGACGATGCGATCCACCGCGCGGGTGCGCACGTCGGCGATATCCACCTCCAGGAGGAAGTGCACGCCGCCACGCAGATCGAGACCCAGGTTCATCGGTCGTGCCCCCAGCGCCCGCAGCCAGCCCGGCGTTTTCGACGCGAGGTTGAGCGCGACGACGTAGTCGCGGCCCAGTTCGCGCTTGAATGCGTCCGCGGCCTTCAGCTGCGCCGAGGTGTCGTCGAAGCGCACCACCCACTGCCCCTCCTCGATCCCGCTGGCGGCCGCCGCGATCTGCGCATCCTGCAGGATGCGCTCGACGCGCGCGGCGAAATCCGCCGTCAGCGCCTCGCCGCTGGACCGCGAGATCTGCACCGAAGGATCGTCGCCGTACAGATTGGGGGCCGCATAGACCAGGCCGAACAGCACGGCGAGAACGAGAATGACGTACTTCCAGGTCGCGTAGGGTTTCATGGAGTTCAACGGCGCGGCGCGAGCCGCTTCAAAGCACGCCGGATTGAGGATGCCCGGCGCAGGGTCAGAGGGATTTCAGGGTGCCCTTGGGCAGCACGCTGGTCACCGAGGACTTCTGCACCTTGACGGCCACGTTGTCGGCGATCTCGACCGACAGGTAAGCCTCGCCGATGTTGACGACCTTGCCGGCGATGCCGCCTGCCGTGACCACCTCGTCACCCTTGGCGATCTTGGCCAGCATGTCGCGGTGCTCGCGATTCCGCTTCATCTGCGGGCGGATCAGCATGAAATAGAACAGCACCACCAGCAGGATCAACGGCAGGAACTGCATCAGCGGATTGGGCGGGGTGGCCGCTGCCTGGGCGTGGGCAGGGGCGATCAGGAAATCCAGCACGGGAAAGACTCCGGACAGACCAGATTGAAGGGCGCGGATTATGCCACGGGCCAGCAAACGCGCTGCGGCGCCGCCCGGCAAGGCAGTGCCGGGCTGCCCGGATACAGGGGAGGATCGGCGCGAAAGCGCGGTCGCGACATGGGCGGTCTGCACGTGCCCACGACCGCGGGCCTCATGCGAGACGGCGGCCGATCCCCTGGTAGTGAAACCCCAGCTTTCTCAGCGCGACCGGATCGTAGAGGTTGCGGCCATCGAAGATCGCCGGGTTCTTCATCAGCGTCTTGATGGCCGCGAAATCCGGGCTGCGGAACTGCGCCCACTCCGTCACCAGCGCCAGCGCATGCGCGCCTTCGCAGGCCGCCTCGGCGCCGTCGGCCAGCACCAGGTCGGGCCGCTCGCCGTAGATGCGGCGCGTGGCATCCATCGCGATCGGGTCGTAGGCGCGCACCGTGCCGCCCGCGGCCCAGATCGCCTCCATCAGCACGCGGCTCGGCGCCTCGCGCATGTCGTCGGTATTGGGCTTGAACGCCAGCCCCCACAGCGCGATGGTCTTGCCGCGCAGCGAGCCGAGGTGTGCCTGGATACGCGCGAACAGCACCGACTTCTGATGCTCGTTGGCCGCCTCGACGGCGTGCAGGATCTTGAGGTCCTGTCCGAACTCGCCGCCGGTGCGCACCAGCGCCTTGACGTCCTTCGGGAAACAGGAGCCGCCATACCCGCAGCCGGCGTACAGGAACTGGTAGCCGATGCGCGGATCGGAGCCGATGCCGCGGCGCACCGACTCGATGTCCGCGCCGACCTTCTCGGCCAGCAGCGCCAGTTCGTTCATGAAGCTGATGCGCGTCGCCAGCATCGCGTTGGCCGCGTACTTGGTCAGCTCGGCGGACTCGACGTCCATCGCCATCAGGCGATCGTGGTTGCGGTTGAACGGCGCGTACAGCGTGCGCATCAGCGCCAGCGCCCGCTCGCTGTCGGTGCCGACGATGATGCGGTCCGGGCGCATGAAGTCCTCGACCGCCGCGCCTTCCTTGAGGAACTCGGGATTGGAGACGACGTCGTAATCGACGGCGGCGCCGCGCGACGCCAGCGCTGCGGCAACTTCCGCCCGTACCTTGCGCGCGGTGCCGACCGGCACCGTGGACTTCGTGCAGATGACGCGGTACTCGCGCATGTGCGTGCCGATGGTGCGCGCCACCTGCAGCACGTACTGCAGATCGGCCGAACCGTCTTCCTGCGGCGGCGTGCCGACCGCGATGAAGAGGATCTCGCCGCTGGCCACGCCTTCGGCGGCATCGGTCGTGAAGCGGATCCGGCCGGCGCGCAGGTTGCGCGTCAGCAACTCGTCCACGCCGGGTTCGTAGAACGGGCAATGCCCGGACCTGAGCATGGCCACGCGCCCGGCATCGATATCGACGCAGACGACATGGTTGCCCGAATCGGCCAGACAGGCTGCCGTGACCAGGCCGACGTAGCCGGAACCGAAGACGGTGACTTTCATGGATGTCGCTCTTTTGAATTGAAGTTCAACAGCGATGGTACTGACGGTACCAGGCCACGAAGCGGGCGAGCCCGATCTCGATCGGCGTCCTCGGCTCGAAGCCGCAGTCGCGGGTCAGATCGGCGACGTCCGCGTAGGTGCGCTGCACGTCGCCGGCCGCCATCGGCCGCAGGACCTTGCGTGCCGGCCGGCCGATCAGCCGTTCGAGCACCTCGATGAAGTGCAGCAGCGGCACCGGCGAGTGGTTGCCGATGTTGTACAGGCGGTAGGGCGCACGGCTGCGCCCGGCCAGCGGCGGATCGCCGCTCCACGACGGGTCGGGCTGCGGCGGGCGGTCGAGCACGCGGATCACGCCATCGACGATGTCGTCGATGTAGGTGAAGTCGCGCTGCATGTCGCCGTTGTTGAAGACCTCGATCTCGCGTCCTTCAAAGATCGCCTTCGTGAACGAGAAATAGGCCATGTCCGGGCGGCCCCAGGGACCATAGACCGTGAAGAAGCGCAGACCAGTCGAAGGAATGCCGTAGAGGTCGCTGTACGCATGTGCCATCACCTCGTTGGCTTTCTTCGTCGCCGCGTACAGACTCACCGGGTGGTCGGTGCGGTCGGTCACCGCGAAGGGCACCTTGGTGTTGGCGCCGTAGACCGAGCTGCTGGAGGCGAACACCAGATGCCGCACCGGGTGATGGCGGCAGCACTCGAGAATGTTTGCGAAGCCGACCAGGTTGCTGTCCACATACGCGCGCGGGTTCTGCAGCGAATAGCGCACGCCGGCCTGCGCGGCGAGGTGGACGACGGCCTGCGGCCGGAACTCGCGGAACGCCGCCTCCAGCGCCGCGGCATCGGCCAGGTCGATGCGCCGGAACTGGAAACCGGGACGCCCCTGCAACAGCGCCAGGCGCGCGGTCTTGAGCGTCGGGTCGTAGTAATCGTTGAGATTGTCGCAGCCCAGTACCTCGTCGCCACGCGCGAGCAGCGCGAGCGTGCTGTGCAGTCCGACGAAGCCGGCCGCCCCGGTGAGCAGGATTTTCATGGGCGGACATTGTAGTGTCTCCGTCCCGCAGCGGCGTGCGCCTCGGCATCGCGTGCTGTTACCCTTACGCCCCCGCAACGACCTCCCCCACCGCGTTTTCCAGGTGTATCGATGGCCAGCTACAAGGCGCCCCTGCGTGAAATCAGCTTCGTTCTCAACGACGTCCTCGACGTCGGCCGGCTGACCGGCATCCCGGCGTTCCAGGACGCCACGCCGGAGACGCTGTCTGGCCTCATCGAAGAAGCCGCCAAGCTGATCGAGGAGCGGCTCGCGCCGCTCAACAGCATTTCCGACCAGCAGGGCTGCAAGCTCGCCAACGGCGAAGTCACCGTCCCCGACGGCTTCGCCGAGTTCTACAGGATGTACTGCGAGGCCGGCTGGATCGGCATCTCGCAGAAGACCGAGTACGGCGGCGCCGGCCTGCCCTACACGCTGGGCAAGGTCACCGAGGAGCTGCTGTGTTCGGCCAACGTCGCCTTCGCGCTGTATCCGGGCCTGACCCAGGGTTGCTTCGAGGCGCTCGAAGCCTCGGCCTCGGACGAGATCAAGCGCACCTACCTGCCCAGACTCGCGACCGGCGAGTGGTCCGGCACGATGTGCATCACCGAGCCGCAGGCCGGTTCCGACGTCGGCGCGGCCAAGACCCGGGCGATTCCGCAGGCGGACGGCAGCTTCCTGATCGAAGGCGGCAAGATCTTCATCACCTCCGGCGAACACCGGATGGCCGACAACATCGTCCACTTCGTACTCGCACGCCTGCCCGACTCGCCGCCCGGCGTAAAAGGGCTTTCGACCTTCGTCGTGCCCAAGTTCCTGGTCAATGCCGACGGCACGCTCGGCGCGCGCAACAAGCTCGCCGCGACGGCCATCGAGCACAAGATGGGCATCAATGGCTCGGTGACCTGTGTGATGCAGTTCGACGGCGCGAAAGGCTGGATCGTCGGCGCGCCCAACCAGGGCATCCAGAGCATGTTCGTGATGATGAACCTGGCGCGCATCATGGTCGGCTTCCAGGGCCTGGGCCAGTGCGAGCTGGCGACGCAGAACGCGATCCGCTACGCGCTCGAACGCAAACAAGGCAAGGCTTTCAACGGCAGATCCGAGATCATCGAGCACCCGGACGTGCGCCGCATGCTGCTGCAGATGAAGGCGACCACCGAAGGCGCGCGCGTGCTCGCCTACGAGACCGCGATCCATGTCGATCTCGCGCGCAACCACCCGGACGCTGCGGTGCGCGAAGTCGCACAGGACTGGGTCGATCTCAACACGCCGCTGGTCAAGGCCTTCTGCACCGACGCGGCCGTGGAACTCGGTTCACTGGCGATCCAGGTTTACGGCGGGCATGGTTTCATCAAAGAACATGGCATCGAGCAGATCGTGCGCGATTCCAAGATCCTGTGCCTCTACGAGGGCACCAATGGCATCCAGGCGATGGACCTGGTGCGCCGCAAGCTGATGATGCACAACGGCCGCCTGCCCGGTCGCTTCTTCAGCGCCGTGCGCGCCGACCTCGCCGCCGGCCCGGATGCGCTGAGCGCGCCGCTGAAGACCGCGCTCGACGCGCTCGAAAGCACCACGCGCTGGGTGCAGGAAACCTACAAGTCCAGCCCGGACGACGCCGCCTTCGGCTGCTGCGATTACCAGCGTGCCTTCGCGCTGACTTATCTGGGCTGGAACTGGCTGCGCATGGTCCGCGCCGCCGACAAGACCGGTGACGCAGGCCTGGCCAGGACCAAGCGCGTCACCGCCGCGTACTTCGCGACGCGTATGCTGTCGCAGGTGCCCGCGCTGCTCGCCAACGTGCGCGAGAGCGCCGCGCCGATGATGGAACTCTCAGCGGAGGACTTTGCATGAGCAGCGTTTACGATTTCGAAGCGAACACCATCGACGGCCAGACGCAGAAGCTCGATGCGTACAAGGGTAAGGTCCTGCTGGTCGTCAATGTCGCCAGCAAGTGCGGCTTCACGCCGCAGTACAAGGGCCTGGAGGCGCTGTGGCGCAAGTACAAGGACAAGGGCCTGGTGATACTCGGTTTCCCCTGCGACCAGTTCGGCCACCAGGAGCCGGGCGACGAGAATGAGATCAAGAACTTCTGTTCGCTGACCTATGACGTCAGCTTTCCGATGTACGCCAAGATCGAGGTCAACGGCGCCAACGCCCACCCGCTCTACAAGCACCTGAAGGAAGAGGCGCCGGGCGTGCTCGGCAGCGAGGCCATCAAGTGGAACTTCACCAAGTTCCTCGTCGGCAAGGATGGCAAGGTCGTCAAGCGCTATGGCTCGATGGACACGCCGGAGAAGATCGAGGCCGACATCGTCAAGCTGCTGTAGCGTGTGCCGTGCAGGCCGGGGGCGATCCAGGGGTCCGGCATTCGCAACGAACAGCGCATCCATTGCATGAAAAAGGCCGCGTCAACGCGGCCTTTTTCATTGCCTCGCGCCGTTACAGCTTGCCTTTTTCCTTGAGGAATGCGAGCAGCGTGTGCACCGACTGCTCGATCGACAGTTCGCCGGTGTTGATCGTCAGATCGGGATGTTCCGGCGCCTCATAGGGCGAATCGATGCCGGTGAAGTTCTTGATCTGGCCGGCGCGCGCCTTCTTGTACAGGCCCTTGGGGTCGCGGCTCTCGCAGACATCGAGCGGAGCGTGGACATAGACCTCGAAGAACTCGCCCTCCGGCATGATCTTGCGCACCAGATCGCGGTCGGCGCGGAACGGCGAGATGAAGGCGGTCAGCGCGATCAACCCGGCGTCGGCGAACAGCTTGGCGACCTCGCCGATGCGGCGGATGTTCTCGACGCGCTCGGCATCGGAGAAACCGAGATCCTTGTTCAACCCGTGGCGGATGTTGTCGCCGTCGAGCAGATAGCTGTGGAAGCCGAGCCGGAACAGCTCGCCTTCCAGCGCATTGGCGATGGTGGACTTGCCGGCACCGGACAGGCCGGTGAACCAGATCACGCAGGGCTTCTGCTTCTTCTGCGCGGCGCGCTCCGCGCGCGAGACGTGGTGGGCATGCCAGACGACGTTGGTGGCTTTGACGTTGGAGTCCAAGGCAGTGATTCCGTGCGGAGGAAGGGCGGCAGCGAAGATTAAGGAGCGTGCGGGGATTTGGCCAGCCTCCGTTCGGACGAGGACGCCTGCCCCGCCGTGTCCGGCCGCAGCACGACGCGCAGCAGCGGCTCCAGCAGCCGATCCGGCGGGGACCAGGGGTACTCGGGAATCGTGATCAGCGCATGCGCGATACCCTGCAGGCCGCAGACCAGCGTCTCGCCCATCTGCTGCCCATCGCCGGGCCAGGCGGTGCCCTCGACCTGCGCTGCCTCGATCAGCGTGCGAAAGAGCGCGTAGCCGTCGAGGACCTCGGACGCCTCGGCGAAGTAGTGTTCGCCCGCCCGGGTCCGGTCCTGGTTCAGATAGACCATCCGGTAACGGTCCGGAAACTCGATCCAGTAATCGAGATACGAGGCGCAGGCGTGCCGCAGGCGCGACGCGGCGTCGCCACGCGACGCGGCGGCGGCGAGTCGCTCGAACAGCTCCGCAAAGAACCCCTGCCAGATGTAGCGCAGGATCTCGTTCTTGCTGTGGAAGTACCCGTAGAGGGTCATCGGCGCACAGCCGGCCGCCGCGGCGATGCGCCGCATGCTCACCGCCTCGAAGCCATCGGCGGCGAACAGCGCACGCGCGACCTCGATCACCCGCGCCCGCACCTCGGCGGAGCGCTGCGCGCTGCGCGGCGGACGGCCGACGCGCGGCCGCGGACGGGATTTTGCGGAGACAGGAGGCCGCATGGCGTTCGGGCTCGGGGTTTGACGCGCATCTTACCGGCCCATTATTTTTTTACGCGTACACAAAACGCAGCAGGACGTGCACCCATGGGAATCGGCACGCTGGATCGCGTCTGGCCGCTGGCCATGGGAACCATCGGTCTGGCCCTGGCAATCGTCGGTTGTTCGGACCCCAAGGCGGGCGGCTGCGCCGGCGAGCACTGTCCGCGTGCGCTGGGGGCGGTGCCCGACCGTCCGCCCGCGCAGATCTGTGCGGCGCTGCGCCCGCCGCGCTGGCAGGCCGCCACCGGCCTGCCCGATGCGAACGGCCGGCTGCGCGTGGTCGGCATCCAGTTCAAGCAGGATGTGCGCCACGTCGTCAGTTATGACAGCTACCGCACCAAGATGCGCTGTCTGGTGGAGGACCACGCGGTGCCGCTGATGCAGCCGGACCGGCCGATGCTGGTCGTGTTCAACGAGGACATCGGCCTGATGACGCTGGCGACCGGCTCGCGTGGCGCACCGGTGCGCAGCCAGGCGGCGACGCCGCTGCGGGCACCGCTGGGGGACGCGGCACCGCTGGGCATCGCCGGTGCCCTCGGACTGCTCAACGCCGCCTACGCGCCGCAGATCGCCGCTTACCAGGCCCTGTTCCCCGGCGTGGACCCGCGCAAGCAGGTGCTGCTCGCGGCGACCGACACCTTCGCACGCGCCTATGCGCAGACCTTCTCCGACATCGCCCGCGACTACGGCATCTATGTCGTCGCGTCCAACAACCAGGCACCGTACCGCGCCTCGCGCGATCCGCGCGAGATCGCCCTGTTCGGTGACCCGGATCTCGGCTCCGTCGAGGAGGTATACATCGCCACGGCTGCGGTGGTCACCAACCAGACCGCCGTGTGGGGCCCGATCGACGTGCATCCGGATGCGCCCGCAGGAGAGACCAATCTGCTGTTCCGCAATCACAAGGTGCCGCTGACCGACATCGAGCTGACCGTGCTCGCGCTCGACGAAGGCCCGGCCGAAGGCGAAGCGGCACTCGTCAACGCTGCCGGTGTCGAGATCGAGGGATTCCGCATGGGCTTCGCCACCTCGCTGCCGGCCTTCCAGTGGGGCTACGACTTCGGCCAGCGGCCGGCGAACTTCCAGCCCTGCGCCGACATCCGCGCCAGCTACATGCCGTGCATGGACGCGCTGGGCGTGGACGTCGTGATCCAGGCCGAGGCCAATCCGGGCCGCTGGGCCACCGAGCAGGCCGGCGGCTGGCAGCCGCTCGAATGGATGGCCTCGACGTGGCGCACGGTGGCCGAGCCCACCGTCGGTTTCCGCTACAACGTCACGCCGCACATGGTCGGCAATCTGCTCGACTTGGTGTTCGACGGCCAGTCGGCGATCACGATGCGCGGCGCGCACGCGCCCTCGCGGCACTACGTCGGCAACCTGGAGTTCGTCGATGGCGTGGACGTCGAGGCGTATCGGGTATTCCAGGGCGAGAAAACCGAGTTCCTGGCGCTGGCACCGTGGGTGACGCCGGACGGACCGCGCGCCGGGCTGCGCGCCACCGCTGCCCGGCTCGCGTCGGGCAGCGGCGATGCGCTGGAAAACGACTATCTCGAAACCGCCGTGTGGGCCGACTTCACGCGCTGATCATCACGCTGCGTCGGCCCGCGCCGTCCGCCGTGCCGGTCATGGGCCCTCGGTCTCGAACTGCGGGTGTGCACGCTCCGTCGCGCCGGCGCCGAGCCGGTTGACGGCATTGACGTAGGCCTTGGCCGAGGCGATGACGATGTCCGTGTCGGCGCCCTGACCATTGACGGTGCGTCCGTCCTTGCTCAGACGCACCGTGACCTCGCCCTGCGCATCGGTGCCGCTGGTGATGTTGTTGACCGAGAACAGCAGCAGCTTGGCGCGGGTATCCACGATCTGCTCGATCGCGGCGAACACCGCGTCCACCGGGCCGTCGCCCTGTGCCTGAGCTTCGCGCCGCTGACCATCGACGGACACGGCGACGCGTGCGACCGGGCGCGTGCCGGTCTTGCTCATCGCTTCGAGGTCCAGCAGCTGCACGCGTTCCTGTGCCTGCGCGTGCTGGGTTTCGCTGACCAGCGCCTGCAGATCCTCGTCGAAGATTTCGTGCTTCTTGTCGGCGAGGTCCTTGAAGCGCGCGAACGCAGCCGCCAGCTCGGCGTCGGACTTGAAGCGGTAGCCCAGTTCCTCCAGCCGCGCGCGGAACGCCGCACGGCCGGAGTGCTTGCCCAGCACCAGCTTGTTGGCGCTCCAGCCGACGTCCTCGGCGCGCATGATCTCGTAGGTCTGGCGGTGCTTGAGCACGCCGTCCTGGTGGATGCCGGACTCGTGCGCGAAGGCGTTGGCGCCGACGATGGCCTTGTTCGGCTGCACGGGGAAGCCGGTGATGCCGGACACCAGGCGCGAGGTCGGCACGATCTGCGTGGTGTCGATGCGCGTGTCGAACGGAAAGACGTCGGCGCGGGTGCGGATCGCCATGACGATCTCCTCCAGCGCGGCGTTGCCGGCTCGCTCGCCCAGGCCGTTGATCGTGCATTCGATCTGCCGGGCACCCGCCAGCGCCGCCGACAGCGAGTTGGCCACCGCCAGGCCCAGGTCGTTGTGGCAATGCACCGAGAACACGGCCTTGTGTGCGTTGGGGATGCGCCCGAGCAGCGAACGGATCAGTTCACCGAACGCATGTGGCAGCGTGTAGCCGACGGTGTCCGGGATGTTGATCGTGCGCGCGCCGGCGTCGATCGCCGCCTCGATGATGCGGCACAGGAAGTCCGGCTCGGAACGGCCGGCATCCTCGCAGGAGAACTCGACGTCGTCGGTGAAACTGCGCGCCAGCTTGACGGCTCCGACCGCTGCCGCGACGACCTGGTCGGGCTGCATGCGCAGCTTCTTCTCCATGTGGATCGGACTGGTGGCAATGAAGGTATGGATGCGCTTGCGCGGCGCCGGCGCGATGGCTTCCGCCGCCCGCGTGATGTCACCGGCGTTGGCGCGCGCCAGCGAACAGACGACGCTCTCGCCGACCGCCTCGGCCACCGCGCGCACCGCGGCGAAGTCGCCGTTGCTCGCGGCCGCGAAACCGGCCTCGATGACGTCCACCTTCATGCGCTCGAGCGCCTTGGCGATGCGTACCTTCTCGTCCTGGGTCATCGACGCGCCGGGGCTCTGCTCGCCGTCGCGCAGGGTGGTGTCGAAAATGATCAGTGTGTCTTTCATGATGTCTGCAACCTGGATTCGGAACCGCCACGCCGCGCGCAGCGTCGGCGGGCATCGGGTCTTGGGTTCTTGTACACGGTTTTGGCCCCGTGCGCGGCGCGGCTCGTCTGTCTGCCTTACGGCAGAAGGAGCAGGTTGAGCAGACGCGCAAGCGGCAGACGGCGGCAGGGGGCCGCAGTCGAGCGTGAATCATGGCCGCTATCGAAACGCATGGGCGCCATTATTGCCGAGAGTCCGCGCCGAAGACAATGCGGAGCCTCTTCCAATGACACATGAGCCTGAAGGGGGTGCGTGATTCCAACGTGAAGTGAGCCTGAAAGGCCGGCGGGGCGGCGGGATCATCGGAGGA
>NZ_JBEAAM010000028.1:0-50379 GCF_040066175.1 Fontimonas sp. SYSU GA230001 | reverse complement strand
CATCCTCCGATGATCCCGCCGCCCCGCCGGCCTTTCAGGCTCACTTCACGTTGGAATCACGCACCCCCTTCAGGCTCATGTGTCATTGGAAGAGGCTAGGGATTGCGCAAGTCGCACCGGCTCGTTAGAATCGCGGCCCTTTTTGGGCTTTCCGGCCCACAAATCCGTTCAAAGAGAGTGAGTCTCCATGCCTTCTGTCCGCGTTCGTGAGAACGAGCCCTTCGAGGTCGCGGTCCGCCGCTTCAAGCGTACCTGCGAAAAGGCCGGCACCCTGACCGACCTGCGCAAGCACGAGTACTTCGAAAAGCCGAGCCAGGAACGCAAGCGTAAGCGCGCCGCCGCAGTCAAGCGCCAGGCCAAGAAGGTGCAGCGCGAATCGAACCGGCGTGTTCGCCTCTACTGAGGCGAACACGCGAGTGTCGTCCTGACAAGCGCGCCGCCATCCATGGCGGCGACTGTCAGAGCAAGCACGACGCGGCCCGAATGGCCGCGTTTTGCGTTTCTGGAGCAACCAAGTGTCCGAGCTGAAGAACCGAATCGCCGAA
Source organism: Fontimonas sp. SYSU GA230001 (assembly GCF_040066175.1). Classification (NCBI taxonomy): domain Bacteria; kingdom Pseudomonadati; phylum Pseudomonadota; class Gammaproteobacteria; order Nevskiales; family Nevskiaceae; genus Fontimonas; species Fontimonas sp. SYSU GA230001. Next base: position 49,834 of record NZ_JBEAAM010000028.1, on the reverse strand, counting down.
GACGTCAAGGCCGCGATGCGTGCCGGCGACAAGCCGCGCCTGTCGGTGCTGCGCATGCTGCAGGCGGAGCTCAAGCAGCGCGAGGTCGTCGATGCCGTGGAACTGACCGACACCGTGGTCCAGGCCGCGGTCGAGAAGATGGTCAAGCAGCGCCGCGACGCCGAGGCGCAGTTCCGCGCCGGCAATCGCACCGACCTCGCCGACAAGGAGGCCGCGGAGATCGGCGTGCTGCTGGGCTACCTGCCCCAGCAGCTGACCGAGGCGGAGCTGGCCGCGCTGATCGACCAGGCCATCGCCGAGACCGGCGCCGCCGGCGCCAAGGACATGGGCAAGGTCATGGGCTGGATCAAGCCCAGGGCACAGGGCCGCACCGACATGGGCAAGCTGTCCGGGCTGATCAAGGCACGGCTGGGCTGAACAGCGGTTGCGGGCTGCGGGCTGCAGGCTGCAGGATCAGAACCGCGCAGCCCCCTGTGCAACCCGCAACCCGCAAACCTGCACCCACCTTGTGGCCGGCAGAATCCCTGACAGCTTCATCCACGACCTGCTCGCACGCACCGACATCGTCGAGCTGATCGGCGCGCGCGTCGAACTCAAGCGCGCCGGCCGCGAACTGCGCGGGCTGTCGCCGTTCACGAACGAGAAGACCCCCTCGTTCTTCGTCTCGCCGCACAAGCAGATGTTCTTCGACTTCAGCTCCGGCAAGAACGGCAATGCGATCGGCTTTCTGATGGAGTACGACCGCCTGTCCTTCGTCGAGGCGGTCGAGGAGCTGGCGCAGCGCGCCGGCCTGGACGTGCCGCGCGAGGGCGGCTTCGAGCCGCGCGTGGTCATGGACGGCCCGCTCGACGCGCTGGCCGCGGCGCAGCGCTTCTTCCGCGAACAGCTGCGCCACGCGCCGCAGGCGATCGAGTACCTGAAGAAGCGCGGCATCAGCAGCGAGACCGCGAAGACCTTCGGCATCGGCTTCGCCCCCGACAGCTGGGATGCACTGACGAACTTCCTCAAGGACACCCGGCACGCCATCGACGCCGGACTGCTGATCCCCAGGGACGGTGGCGGCGCGGGGCGTGCCTGCTACGACCGCTTCCGCAACCGCATCACATTCCCGATCCGCGACACGCGCGGGCGCGTGATCGGCTTCGGCGGCCGCACGCTGGGCAACGATCCGGCCAAGTACCTGAACTCGCCGGAGACGGCCCTGTTCCACAAGGGCCGCAACCTGTACGGCCTGTACGAGGCGCGGCAGGCGGCCAAGGGCGCGATTCCCTACCTGATCGTCGTCGAAGGCTATGTCGATGCGGTCATGCTCGCGCAGTTCGGCATCACCGAGGCGGTCGCGACCCTGGGCACCGCGACGACGCGCGAGCACCTGCAGCTGCTGTTCAAATCGACCCGCACGGTCGTGTTCTGCTTCGATGGCGACCGCGCCGGCCGCGCCGCGGCCTGGCGCGCGCTCGATCAGGCGCTGCCCGAGATCCACGAAGGCCGCGAATGCGTGTTCATGTTCCTGCCGGACGGCCACGACCCCGACACCCTGGTGCAGGAGATCGGCGCCGAGGCCTTCCGCGCGCGCATCCAGCAGGCGCTGCCGCTGTCGCAGTTCCTGCTCGGCGAGCTGTCGCGGCAGGTCAACCTGGGCACGCTGGAGGGCCGTGCACGGCTGGTCGCCCAGGCGCGGCCCTATCTGGACAAGCTGCGCGCCGGCCCGCTGCGCACGCTGATGCTCGACGAGCTGGCACGGCTGGCGCGCATGAACCGCGCCGATGTCGAAGCCGCGCTGGGCCGCACCGACGGACCCGCCGAGCGCGCCGCGCCCGATTCGGCGCCACGCCCGGCGCCGGTGCCGGGTGCCAGCCGCCCGGTGCGCCGCTTGATGCAGCTGCTGCTGGAGCGCCCGGAACTGGCCGAAGGCGTCGCCAACCTGCAATTGCTGGCCCAGGCCGATATGCCGGGCATCGACGTGCTGATCGAGGCCCTGGACTATTTCCACGCGCACCCGAACGCGCGCGCGGCGCAGCTGGTCGAACAATGGAAGGACAGCGCCAAGGGCCGGGCGCTCGGTCGCCTGCTGGCCGAAGGGCCGCTGGGGCTGAGCGACGAGGCGGTCGAGGCGGAATTCCGCGAAGCGATCGGGCGCCTGACGGTGCGCGCGCTCGAAAGCGAAGCCGCGCGCCTGCTGGCGGAATCGGCGCAGCGTGAGCTGACCGCGGCGGAAATGGAGATCATCCGGTCGTTCCACGCCTCGCGGCCGGCGCGCTCGCGGCGGTGAAGGCCGGTTCTGAAACCTTGACCGGCGATTGATTGTATAATGCGGGGTTCTGCGCATACGCCCCGCGACGTTACAGACGAGTCTTTGCATGGCAACGAATCACCATTCCGGCAATTCCGCGAGCAACGCCGAGAAGGCCGAGAAAGCCGCGGCCCTCGACAAGCAGGCCCAGAAGCAGTCCCAGATCAAGGTGCTGATCGCGCTCGGCAAGGAGAAGGCTTACCTGACCTACGCCGAGGTGGCCGACCATCTGCCCGAAATCGTCGATACCGAGCAGATCGAAGACATCATCAGCATGATCCAGGCGATGGGCATCCCGGTGCACGAGGAAGCCCCGCAGGAAGACGAGCAGCTGTTCGCCGAGCCGGCGGTCGTCGCCACCAACGAAGAAGAGGAAGAAGCGGCCGAGGAAGCGGCCGCCGCGATCGCCGCGCTGGACGACCAGTTCGGCCGCACCACCGACCCGGTGCGCATGTACATGCGCGAGATGGGCTCCGTGGAACTGCTCGACCGCGAGGGCGAAATCCGCATCGCCAAGCGCATCGAGGAAGGTCTCAACGAGACCATGTTCGCGATGGCGCAGTATCCAGAGACCATCGCCATCCTGCTGGAGGCCTACGAGGCCTACAAGCAGGGCAACAAGCGCCTGGGTGACATCGTCACCGGCTTCTTCGATCCGAATGCGCCCGAGGAAATCCCGCCGCCGGCACCGGCGGCGGCGCTCGAGGAACCGGAGGACGAGGAGGACGAGGAGTCGGCCGGCGAAGGCGAGGATGAAGAGGCCGTCGATACCGGACCGGACCCGGTCGTCGCTGCCGAGAACTTCGCCGAGCTGCAGAAGCTCTACGACAAGGCCTGGGACGCCCTGCTCAAGCTCGGCGCCGGCCATCCGAAGACGCAGGCCAAGCGCGAGGCCGCGGCGCAGCACATCATGACCTTCAAGCTCTCGCCGAAGATCGTCGATGAGATCACGCGCAACCTGCGCGGCAAGATCGAGCTGATCCGGCAGACCGAGCGCAACATCATGCGCATCTGCGTGGTCGATGCCGGCATGGGCCGCGAGGAGTTCCTCAAGATCTACCGCGAGTCCAACGGCGCCACCAGCGACGAGTGGATCCACAAGCTGATCCGCGCCAAGCGCAAGTATTCGTCCGAGCTCAACGCGCGCAAGGAGGAGATCTTCGCGCTGCAGGAAATCCTGCGGAAGATGGAAGGCGACAACCTGATCTCGCTCGACGAGATCAAGGACATCAACCGCCGCATGAATGTCGGCGAGGCCAAGGCGCGGCGCGCCAAGAAGGAGATGGTCGAGGCCAACCTGCGCCTGGTCATCTCGATCGCCAAGAAGTACACCAACCGCGGCCTGCAGTTCCTCGACCTGATCCAGGAAGGCAACATCGGCCTGATGAAGGCGGTGGACAAGTTCGAATACCGCCGCGGCTACAAGTTCTCGACCTACGCGACCTGGTGGATCCGCCAGGCGATCACGCGCTCGATCGCCGACCAGGCGCGCACGATCCGCATCCCGGTGCACATGATCGAGACGATCAACAAGCTCAACCGCATCTCGCGGCAGATGCTGCAGGAGATGGGCCGCGAACCGACGCCGGAAGAGCTGGCGAAAAAGATGGAGATGCCCGAGGACAAGATCCGCAAGGTGCTCAAGATCGCCAAGGAACCGATCTCGATGGAGACGCCGATCGGCGACGACGAGGATTCGCATCTGGGCGACTTCATCGAGGACACCAATGCGGTCTCGCCGCTGGAGTCCGCCACGTCGCAGTCGCTGGCCGAGGCCACGCACCAGATCCTCGCCAGTCTGACGCCGCGCGAGGCCAAGGTGCTGCGCATGCGCTTCGGCATCGACATGACCACCGACCATACACTCGAAGAAGTCGGCAAGCAGTTCGACGTCACGCGCGAGCGCATCCGCCAGATCGAGGCCAAGGCCCTGCGCAAGCTGCGTCATCCCAGCCGCGCGAACTACCTGCGCAGCTTCCTGGAAGAGTAAGCGAACGCAGCAACGAACAGGCCCCGCATTGCGGGGCCTGTTCGTTTCCGGCGCAGTGCTTCAGAACAGCAGACGCAGGCCGAGCCGCAGGTCGTCGAGGTCGATCTCGTTGTTGGCGTCGTCCTCGAGCGAGCTCAGCCGGTAGTCGGCGAACAGCGAAAGCCCCGGCGAGAGGGCAAAAGCAGCATCGACCAGCCACTCTACGCCGTTGGACTCGTCGAGATCGACATAACCGACGCGCGCGCCCAGCGAGAACACCCGCGAGAAATCGAAACGCGCGCCGACGTGCAGGCCGTAGCCGGACTCGGAGTCACTGCCCGACGCGTTGTCGGCATTGAGGCGGATCGCCTCGGCCAGGCCGAACCAGCTCATCATCGGGTCGCTGGCAAAGGCGAAGCCGATACCGCCGCGGATCCATTCGAGCTCGTTGTCGGTGTCGTCGTAGGTCGATTTCTGGTACTCGCCGGCCAGGAACACGCCCTCGGCGACGGTGAACACGCCCTTGACGCCATAGCCGTCGCCGTTTTCCTTGAAGCGGCCGAAACCCGGCGTGCGGGCCTCGACGTGGGCATCGATGTAGTACAGATCCAGCTGGTTGGACTGCGCCAGCACCGTCAGCGGTGCCGCCAGCAGAACCAGTGCACCCATCGCTCTGCGGATCGTCATCGTCGGCTCCATCGGGTGAACGGAAAACGGCGCGGTCAGAAGTTGAACCGCAGACCGGTGCGCAGGTCCGAGGTCTTGAAACCGCGATCGTCGGAGTTTTCGATGTCGATCACGTGGTAGTCGGCATAGAGTGAAAAGCCGCGGTCGAGATTGAGCGCGACGCCGCCGAGATACTCGAAGCCGGTGTAATCGCCGAGGTGCAGGTAGCCGCCGCGCGCCTCCAGCGTCAGGAACTCGATCACGTCGAACCGAAGGCCCAGATGCGCGCCGAAGCCGGCCTGGTCCACCGAGATGTCGTTGCCGCCCGACGAGAAGCCGTAGTCGGCCTGAAGGTACTCGACCAGCAGATACACGGGCAGGGTCGTGTTGTAGCCGAACCCGGCGCGCGAGATGTCCACGGTGCCCTGCACGGTCGTGCCGCCGATGTCGAAGTCATGCTCGGTGGCCTGATATTCGGCGGCGAAGAAGATGCTGTCGGTCAGCGACAGCGACAGCCTCACGCCGAAGCCGTCACCACTGTCCGACTCGACCGCGTCTGCGAGCCCCGGATCGCGGACCTCCAGCTTGGAGTCCGGAATGTAGTACGCATCGATGTGATCCACGTTCGCCGCCTGCGCGGCGAACGGCGCGGCCAGCGCCGCCGCCCACACTGCCATCCCAACCTGCTTCATCGGATCCTCCGGTCGCTCGTTGTTCTGATCCCGCCGACGCGGGACGCCGCCGAGTATAACGGCGGGCTATGGCGGCGCGGGTGTGTGGCCACAAAAAAGGCACGCTCGCGCGTGCCTTCGCGTGTGCCCACGAGGCGCCCGTTACTTCGCCGGCGCGACGTGGATGTTGGGCGTGTACAGCGGGCCCGGCTGCTGCTCGAAGTACTGCGCCAGCGCCTTGATGTCGGCGTCGGTCAGCGCCGCGGCCTGCGGCATCATCACCGGGTTCTTGCGGGTCCCGGAGCGGTATTCCTTGAGCGCCTGCTCCAGATAGCTCGCGTACTGTCCGGCGAGGATCGGATAGGTCGGCGCGATCGGCTTGGCGCCGCCCTCGCCATGACAGGCGGTGCAGGTCGCGGCCTTCTCCGGCGCGCTGACCTGCGCGGCGGCGGTGAACGAGAGGCTGCCGAGCAGGGCAGCGAGAACAATGCGCTTCATCGGTCGAACCTCACTGGGCGGGGTGCGCCGCCAGGAACGCGGCGACATCGGCGATGTCCTGGTCGGACAGCGTGGCGGCCTGCGCGTGCATCGTGCCGTGCGGGCGCTCGCCGGACTTGTAGGCCTTCAGCGCGGCTTCCAGATAGGCCGGCGACTGGCCGCCGAGCTTGGGTACACGGTAGGTCGGATACGCGTTGTTGTACTTGGGGATGCCGTGGCATCCCATGCAGGTGCTGGCCTTGACGCGCCCGGCCTCGGCACTGCCTTCCGCATGTGCGGCGGGCACAAGGAACGCGGCGGCAAGGGCGAGGGCGCCCCAACGCGCATGCTTCATGACGACAACTCCCGGAAATCTCGTGGGTCTCGAACGAGGGGCGCTATGTTCCGGGAATTGGCCCTTCGGGTCAACGCGCGGTGTCCGTCGGCCGTCACGGACGCCGTGCTACCCTCGCGCCATGAGTGCCGTCCTTCGTCCGCTGGACGCATCCGCAACCCAGGAAGTGGCGGCGGTCGATCTCGGCTCGAACAGCTTCCACCTGCTCGTCGCACGCACCAACGGCGCCGACGTCCAGGTCATCGACCGCCTGCGCGAACCGGTGCGCCTGGCCGCCGGGCTGGACGCCGACAAACGCCTGCAGCCGGAAGCCGCGCAGCGCGCGCTGGCCTGCCTGCAGCGCTTCGGCCAGCGTCTGCGCGGCATTCCACCCGAGCGTGTGCGCGCGGTCGGCACCAACACGATGCGCAAGCTGCGCCAGAGCCGCGACTTCCATGCCGCGGCGGAGGCCGCGCTCGGCCATGAGATCGAAGTCATCGCCGGCCTCGAAGAAGCGCGCCTGGTCTATGGCGGCGTCACGCACGGACTCGGGCGCGAGCGGCCGCGGCGGCTGGTGATCGACATCGGCGGTGGCAGCACCGAACTGATCATCGGCCGCGGCGTCCGGCCGCGCCTGATGGAGTCGGTGTCACTGGGCTGTGTCGTGCACACGCAGCGGTTCTTCGACGACGGCGAGATCACGCCGGCGCGGTTCAAGCGCGCGCGACTGGCGGCGCGCGTCGAGCTGGAATTCCTCGAACGCGCCTACCGCAAGGCCGGCTGGGACGTGGTGATCGGATCGAGCGGCACGGTGCGCGGCATCTGGCGCGTGATCCTGGGTCAGCGCTGGAGCGATCAGCACATCACCCGCGACGGCCTCGAACGCACCGTGGAACTGGTGCTGACGCGCAGGCGCATCGAGGACATCGACTTTGCCGACCTGCGCGAGGACCGGCGGCCGGTGTTCGTCGGCGGGCTGGCCGTGCTCGCCGGGATCTTCGATTCGCTCGGCATCGAGACGATGGAGACCTCCGAGCGCGCGCTGCGCGAGGGCGTGGTCTATGACCTGCTCGGCCGCCTGTCCAACCGCGACGTGCGCGACGCGGCGGTCGCGGCGATGGCCGAGCGTTACGGCGTGGACCGCCGGCACGCGTCCGCGCTCTCGCGCACCGCGGAGCGCATTCTCGACCAGGTCGCGCGCAGCTGGGCGCTGGACGGCAAGCTGGCGCGCCAGTTCCTCGGCTGGGCGGCGCAGCTGCACGAGGTCGGCCTGGCGATCACGCACAACGGCTACCAGAAACACAGCCACTACATCCTGCGCAACAGCGATCTGCAGGGCTTCTCGCTGACCGATCAGCGCGTGCTCGCCGCGCTGGTGCGCCTGCACCGCGGCCGTTTCGCGCTGGAGGTGCTCGACGAACTGCCGACGATCTGGGTCGAGCCGGTCAAGCGCATGGCGATGATCCTGCGCCTGGCCTATCTGCTGCACCGCTCGCGTACCCCCGATCTCAAGCCGCCGCTGCGCGTCAGCGCCAACCGCCGCGGTTACGAACTGGAATTCACGCAGAAGCGCTGGCTGGAGCAGCACCCGCTGACGCAGGCCGACCTCGAACGCGAGGCGGAATACCTCGACCGTGCCCAGTTCCGGCTCAGGCTTCTTCCATGAAGCGCTGCTGGATGCCCTTGCTGCCATCGGCTTCCGCACGGCGATAGCTGCCGTCGGGCTGCAGCAGCCAGCTCTGCGCGGTGTCGGCCAGATAGCCGTTGAGGTGCTCGACGATGCGCTCGCGGATCTTGCGGTCGAGCACCGGGAACGCGACCTCGACGCGGCGGAACAGGTTGCGTTCCATCCAGTCGGCGCTCGACAGGTACAGCTCGGCGTCGCCGGCGTTGGCAAAGTAATAGCAGCGGTGGTGTTCGAGGAAGCGGCCGACCACCGATCGCACCTGGATGTTCTCGGACAGGCCCGCCGCGCCGGGCCGCAGCGAGCACATGCCGCGGATGATGAGGTCCACCTTCACGCCGGCGCGCGACGCCTTGTACAGCGCCTGGATCGTCTCCGGTTCCACCAGCGCGTTCATCTTGGCGATGATGCGCGCCGGCTTGCCGGCCGCCGCGTGCGCGCTCTCGCGCTCGATCTTGGCAAGCAGCTGCTTGGCGAGCGTGAACGGCGACTGCAGCAGGCGGTGCAGCTTGGTGACCTTGCCCAGACTGGTCAGCTGCAGGAACACCGCGTGCACGTCCTTGCAGATCTGCGGATCGGCGGTGAACAGGCCGTAATCGGTGTAGATGCGCGCGGTGCGCGGATGGTAGTTGCCGGTGCCCAGGTGCGCGTACTGACGCAGGCCCTGCTCCTCGCGGCGCACGACCAGGCACATCTTGGCGTGCGTCTTGTAGCCGACGACGCCATACACCACGTGCGCGCCGACTTCCTGCAGCTGCTCGGCGAGGTCGATGTTGGCCTCCTCGTCGAAGCGCGCGCGCAGCTCGACGACGACCGTGACCTCCTTGCCGTTGCGCGCGGCTTCGATCAGCGCCTCGGCCACCGCCGACTTGTCGCCGGTGCGGTACAGCGTCTGCTTGATCGCCAGCACCCTGGGGTCGCGCGCGGCATGGCGCAGGAAATCGACCACCGGCATGAACGATTCGTAGGGGTGATGCAGCAGCTGGTCGCGCTCGCGGATCGCCGCGAACACGTCCGGTCCGGTGAAGGCCTTGGGCACGCGCGGCGTGAACGGCGCGTACTTGAGCTCCGGCCGGTCGATCAGGTCCGGGATCGTCATCAGGCGGTGCAGGTTCACCGGCCCGTTGACCTGATAGACGTCGGCCGGCGTGAGCTGGGCGACGTCCATCAGGTACTGCCACAGGTGCTCGGGACAGTTGTGCGCGACTTCGAGGCGCACGATGTCGCCCCACTGGCGCTGCGACAGCTCGCCTTCGAGCGCCTCCATCAGGTCCTTGACCTCCTCCTCGTCCACCAGCAGATCGGAGTTGCGGGTCAGGCGGAACTGGTAGCTGCCGGTCGCCTCCATGCCGGGAAACAGGTCATCGACGTAGGCGTGGATCACCGAGGACAGGAACACGAAATCGTGCGGCCCGGTGCCGGCGACTTCGCGCGGCAGCTGGATCAGGCGCGGCAGCGCGCGCGGCGCCTGCACGATCGCAAAGCCGGTGTTGCGGCCGAACGCGTCCTTGCCGGACAGCTGGACGATGAAGTTCAGCGACTTGTTGAGGATGCGCGGGAACGGGTGCGCCGGGTCGAGCCCGAGCGGCGACAGCACCGGCATCAGCTCGTTGTGGAAATAGTTCTTCAGCCAGGCGTCCTGTTCGGGACTCCATTCCGAACGACGCAGGAAGCGGATGCGCTCCTTGTCCAGCGCCGGCAGGATGATGTCGTTGAACACGCGGTACTGGGCATCGACCAGCTCGTGCGCGCGCCGGCTGATCGCCGCGAGCGTCTCCGCCGGCGTCATGCCGTCGGCACCACGCTGGTTGGGGGTCAGCTCCGCCATCTGCTGCAGGCCGGCGACGCGGATCTCGAAGAACTCGTCGAGATTCGAGCTGGAGATGCACAGGAACTTGAGCCGTTCGAGCAGCGGCACGGACTCGTCCTGCGCCTGCTCCAGCACGCGCCGGTTGAATTCCAGCAGCGACAGCTCGCGGTTGAGGAACAGGTCGGCCGGCTGGAAATCCAGCTGGCGCGGCAGTTCCGGGGGTTCCTTGGTCATCGGCGTCACCTGCATGCACCCATCCCGCGCAGTCTATGACAGGCGGATGACCGCAGGGTGACGGGGCGCTCAGGACGCGGCGGCGTCCCGCTTGAGCGCCAGGCGCAGCGCCCGCGTCTGCGGCGGTGCGCCGGTGATCAGGCGGTCGCCTTCCTTGCGCGTAAAGTATTTCCAGCTCCATTGCAGGAACACGCGCACGCGCTGCTCGGCGTCGATCAGCGACATCACGTGCACGAAGGCCCAGATCAGCCACGCGGAAATGCCGCTGACCTTGACGACGCGCAGGTCGCCGACGGCACGGTTCATGCCGATCACCGCCATCGAACCGAGGTCGCGGTAGCGGAACGGCCGGACTGTCGCGCGGCCACGCAGCCGCGCGCGGATCACGTCGGCGACGTAGCGCCCCTGCTGGATCGCCGCTGGCGCCAGCCCCGGCACTTCGCGCCCGCGGGCATCGGTCAGGCGCGCGAGATCGCCGATCACGAAGATGTCCGGATAGCCGGGCAGCGAGCAGTCGGGCTCGACCTTGACGCGGCCGCCACGGTCGAGCAGCACGCCGGTCCGTTCGGCGAGGATCTCGCCGAAATACGACGCGCGCACGCCGGCGGCCCACAGGATCGTCGCCGCTTCGACGGTCTCGACGTCCGGGCCGCAGCGCATGCGCACGAAGTCCGGCCCGAGCTCTTCGACCCGCGTGCCGGTGCGCACGGTCACGCCCAGTTCTTCGAGATGCCGCTGCGCGGCGGCGCGCAGCCGGGCGTCGTACACCGGCAGGACGTGCGGCGCGCCTTCGACGAGCAGGATCCTGGCCTGGCGCGGATCGATGTTGCGGAAATCCTTGACCATCGTCTTGTGCGCCAGCTCGCCGATCGCGCCGGCCAGCTCGACGCCGGTCGGACCGGCGCCGACGATGACGAAGCTCATCAGGCGCGCGCGCTCGGCCGGATCGGCCGTCGCCTCCGCGCGCTCGAAGGCCTGGAACAGCTTGCGGCGGATCTCGATGGCATGCTCGACGGTCTTGAGGCCGGGCGCGAACTGGCGCCAGCTGTCGCGGCCGAAGTAGTGGTGCTTCACGCCGGTGGCGACGATCAGCGTGTCGTAGCGCAGTTCACCGTGCTCGTGGCGCAGGCTGCGCGTCGCCGGATCAAGTTCGTAAACGGTCGAGGTCAGGCAGGTGACGTTGCGCTGCCGGCGCAGCACGACGCGGTGCGGAATGGCGATGTCGCCCGGCGGGATCGCGCCGGTGGCGACCTGGTAGAGCAGCGGCTGGAACAGCTGGAAGTTGCGCTTGTCGAGCAGCGTGACGCGACAGCCGGCACGGCCCAGGCGCTTTGCCGCATGCAGGCCGGCGAAGCCGCCGCCCACGATCACCACATGATGCTGCCCGTCCACCGCGCCCGCCCCTGGTTCATGTTGCACTGCGTCATGAGCCTAGCCGGCGCGTCGCGGCCCTGCAATCACAGGCGCCTGTTAGGAATCGGCGGATCGCGTCAGCGCGCGGCGTCCGCACCCGGATGCCGTCGCCGCAGCCAGCGGTCCTGCAGGACGTAGCGGGCCACCGTGGCGACGTCGTGGATGTAACCGGCGTTGACCGCGCCGCCGACCACCGCGCCGATCACCGGTGCCACACCCAGCGACTTGCGCGTGCCGACGTGCGCGCCGATGCGCCGCGCCAGCGTTTGCAGGCTGAACTGGGTCGCGTCCTTGGTCAGCTCGCGCTCGGCGACGCGCTCGACGCCGTCGCGCCAGGCCGCGTCGAGCAGCGCCTGGCCGCTGCGTAGCGCCGCCCACGCCGCCTGCTTCTCGTCGAGGCTGTTGGCCGAGGCCAGCGCGAACACGCCGATCGCCAAGCCGCCGCCGTGTTCGGCCTGCCAGTCCTCGCCATAGCAATACGCGCTACGATGGATCGTGCGCAGCGCCAGCGTCAGCAGAGCGGGAATGTCGGCGACCATGCCGACCGCGCCACCGATGCCCAACAGCGCGCCGCTGCTGCCGGCCAGCAACATCGAGCGCCGCTCGACCCGGCGCGCGAGCCGGTCGGCGTCGCGCAGCGGCAGCGCCGCGAGCGCGTCGAGCGTATCGACGCCCGCCCAGCGCAGCACGTCCCCCGGCCCCGCGAGATGGCCCGCAGTCCGGTCCAGCGCGCGCAGGCTCGCGCGCAGCGCCGCGACCGGCACCAGGCGCTGGGCCGCGGCGGCGGCGATGCGTCCGGGGACCGACATCGTCCGCGTGCCCCAGTCGGGCGGCGCGGCCAGCCAGCGCCGGATCTCGTCGCGGCGCTGGCGCTCGTATGGATTCAGGCGGGCGGTTCCCGCCAGCGGGTGTCTCGCGGACGGCGGCATGGCGCGCGTAGCGTATCCGGTTGACGCGCCGCGAACACGACCCGATGCTGCCCGCATGTGCCTGATCGCCGTCGCGCTGGACGCGCATCCCCGCTACCCGCTGGTCATCGCCGCCAACCGCGACGAGTTCCACGACCGCCCGGCCGCCGCTGCGCAGTGGTGGTCGACGCAGCCGCACGTGTTCGGCGGACGCGACCAGCTGCAGGGTGGCAGCTGGCTGGCCGTCGCACGCGACGGCCGCTGGGCGGTGGTGACCAATGTGCGACGCATGGTGCCGCCGGATCCGCGCGCGCCCTCGCGCGGCGGACTGGTGGCCGATTTCCTCGCCGACCGGCAGCCGGCCGCGGACTATGTCGCGCAGCTGCAGGCGGTCGCGCCGGCCTACGCCGGATTCAACCTGCTGGTCGGGGCCGCGACGCGCGCGCACTACGCGACCAATCACCCGCGGTTCCGCAGCACGGCCCTGGCCTCGGGCGTGCATGCGGTCAGCAATGCCAGCCTCGACACGCCCTGGCCCAAGCTGAACCGCCTGCGTGCGGCGCTGACGCAGTGGTGCGAACGCGGGCACGAGTCCTTCGATGCCCTGTTCGCAGCGCTCGCCGACGAGCGCCCGGCCGCGGACCACGAACTGCCGGACACCGGCATCGGCCGCGACATGGAGCGTCTGCTGTCGCCGCCGTTCATCCGCGGCGCGCGCTACGGCACCCGCGCCAGTACGGTGCTGGCGATGGCTGCCGGCGGGCACGCGCGCTTCGTCGAGCGCCGCTTCGGCCCCGGCGGTGTCGCCGCCGGCGAGACGGCGCAGACGCTGGCCCTGGACCTGCCGAATTGATTGTCGGTTTTTCGCTGGCCGACGACGACGGCGCCGCCTAGCATCGCCGCCATGATCAGCACCGCACCCAGCTTGCCGCCCGCCGCCGAGATGCGCCGCGCCTATCTGGCCTCCGATGCCGGCTATGACGGCGTGTTCTACCTGGGCGTGCGCACCACCGGCATCTTCTGCCGGCCCTCGTGCCGCGCGAAGAAGCCGCGCCCGGAGAACGTCGAGTTCTTCGCCGATGCGCGCGAGGCGACCTTCGCCGGCTACCGGCCGTGCAAGCGCTGCCGGCCGCTGGAAGCACCGGGCACGCCGCCGCCGTGGATCGCGCGCCTGATCGCGGACATCGAACGCGATCCGTCGCGCCGCATCCGCGAAGCGGAGTTGCGCGCGCGCGGCCTCGATCCGGCGCGCGTGCGACGCTGGTTCAAGCAACACTGCGGCATGAGCTTTGCCGCCTACTGCCGGGGACGACGCATGAATACTGCACTGCAGGCGATCCGCCGCGGCGAGTCGGTCATCGATCTGGCGATCGGTCACGGCTTCGAGTCGGAAAGCGGCTTTCGCGCCGCCTTCGAGCGCAGCTTCGGACACACGCCGGCCGACGGCAGCGGCGCATCCGCCGTCGATCCGGTCCGCGTCGCCTGGCTCGACAGCCCGCTCGGGCCGCTGCTCGCCGCCGCGCGCGACGCGGGCATCGTGCTGCTCGAATTCACCGAGCGGCGCATGCTCGAAGCGCAGTTCGACGCGCTGCGCCGGCATTTCCAGGTGCCGCTGGTCCCCGGCGATCATCCGCTGCTGCGGCAACTCAAGACCGAGCTGGCCGAGTACTTCGCCGGCGCGCGTCGCGCCTTCACGCTGCCGCTGGTCTATCCGGGCTCCGACTTCCAGCGCGCGGTCTGGAACGCGCTGCTGCAGATCCCCTACGGCGCAACGCGGTCCTACGACGACCTGGCGCGTGCGGTCGGCCGCCCCGGCGCTTGTCGCGCGGTCGGCACGGCCAACGGCCGTAACCGCATCGCGATCCTGATCCCCTGCCACCGCGTCGTGAACAAGAACGGCCAGCTCGGCGGCTACGGCGGCGGCCTCTGGCGCAAGCAGCGGCTACTGGATCTCGAAAAAGGCATCGAGCCGGTCAGCTGAGACGCAAGCCGCCGTCCACAGGCAGCACGACGCCGGTCACGTAGGCCGCGTCCGCCGACAGCAGCCAGCGCACCGCACGGGCGACTTCGTCGGCGCCGCCGAGCCGGCGCAGCGGCACGCGCTGCAGTTCGCGCGCCTGTTCGGCCGCGCTCAGCGCGGTGCTCGTCGCCCAGACCATGTGACCGGGGGCGACACCGTTGACGCGCAGCCGCGGCGCCAGCTCCAGCGCCAGCGTCTGCGTCAGCGTCCACAGGCCCGCCTTGGCGGCGATGTAGGGCGCGAAGCCCGGCACGCCGTGCCGCGCCTGCGCGTCGATGATGTTGACGATGCTGCCCCCATCGGCCAGGCGCGCCGCGCAGGCCTGCGCCAGCAGCAGCGGCGCACGCAGGTTGGTCGCCAGCAGGTCGTCGATCTGTTCCGCGCCAATCGAACCGAACGGCGTGCGGTAATAGGTCGAGGCGTTGTTGACCAGCGCGTCGAGCCGCTGCCAGCGGGCGTGCGCCGCGGCGGCCAGGCGCTCGATCTGCGCAGCCTCGCGCAGGTCGGCGCACAGCGCCGTCGCCGAATCGGCGCGCGCGGCGTTGAGTTCGCTGACCAGCGCGTGCGCTTCGGCGATCGAGCCGCGCGCATGGATCAGGACGTTGCAGCCGTCCGCATGCAGCGCGCGCGCGATCGCCGCGCCGATGCGGCGCGCTGCCCCGGTGATCAGGACCACTGCAGGCATCGATCGAATCGCTCCAGTATTCTTGCCGCCCATTTTCCCGTGGAAACCCGCGCGTGGACAGCCTGCTGCAAGCGATCCTGCTGGGCATCATCGAAGGCCTGACCGAGTTCCTGCCGATCTCCAGCACCGGCCATCTGCTGATCGCCGAACACTGGCTCGGGCGCCGCTCGGATCTGTTCAACGTCGCCATCCAGTCCGGCGCGATCCTCGCCGTGACCCTGGTCTATCGGGTGCGCCTGCTGCAGCTCGCCACGCGCTGGCGCGAAGATGCAGCAGTACGCGACCTGCTGCTCAAGATCATCGTCACCTTCGGCATCACGGCGGCACTGGGCCTGGTCGCCAAGAAACTCGGCGCGAAGCTGCCGGAGACGGTGACGCCGGTGGCGGTCGCGCTGATCGCCGGCGGCCTGGTGATCTTCGCCGTGGAAGCCTGGATCAAGCGCCAGGCGCTCAGCACCGACGTCGGCTGGGGCGTGGCCGTCGCGGTGGGTGTCGCGCAGGTGTTGGCCGGAGTATTCCCCGGAACCTCGCGCTCGGCCGCGGCGATCTTCGCCGCGCTGCTGTTCGGCCTGCGTCACCGCGGCCGCGCCGCCGAGTTCGCCTTCATCGTCGGCATTCCGACGATGTTCGCCGCGACCGGCTACGAGTTCTACAAGGCGGCCGGCGACGCCGATGCCTGGGCCGCCGAGTCGTTCTCCGAGCTGACCGCGGCCTTCCTCGTGTCGGCTGCGGTCGGCTTCGCCGCGGTGAAGTGGCTGCTGCGCTTCATCTCCGGCCACAGCTTCGTGCCCTTCGGCTGGTATCGCATCGCGCTGGGCCTGGCGCTGCTGCTGGCGCTGGGTTGACCGCTCAGAAGTCACCGTAGCGGCGCTTCTTGCCGCGCCCCATGTAGGGCAGCACGAGACCGAGGAAGATCCCGCCGACGATCAGCCCGCCGCCGGTCAGCAGGCTGCGCCGCTGCGCGCGATCCGCATCGAAGCGCTGCTGCGCCGCCTCGGTTTCGCGTTCGAGCGCGGCCATGGCTGCGCGCAGGCGCTCGTTGTCCTGCGACAGCTCGAAGGCGGGTCGCGCCTTGGCCAGCTGTTCCTGTGCGGCGCGCAGTTGCTGTTCGAGCGTGCGCACCTGGGCATTGATCTGCTCACGCTCGCCGCGCAGCTGGTCGAGCTGGTCGCGTGCCGCCGGTTCACCGGAAACGAAACGCGAAGGAATCCAGCCCTCACGCCCATCCGCGGAACGGATGCGGCTGAAGCTGTCGGGACCGAGCGATTCGAGCAGGACCACCCGCGCTCCGCTCTTGACCGAACCCAGTGGCGCGGCGTCGTTGGTCGGGCGCTCGCGCAGCGTCACCGTGATCTGGTCCGAGATGTAGCGCGGGCTGCCCGGCGCCTGCGCGACGGACTGGGCAAAGGCAGTGAGCGAGAGCGACGACAGCGCGAGCAACGCGAACAACGTCCGTGTCATGGTGTGATCAGTCAGGTCGTGGGCGGCCGGCATCCATCCTGAGCCAGCCGAAAAGAGCGCACCGTATAGGCGCGCGCGGCTGACTGCACACTGAACCGGGCGCCGGCGCGCCGCCCGCGCATCACGGGCGCTGCGTCTCCATCCAGCGGTGCAGCGTCTCGATGCGGCGCGCGCGCAGCTGCGCGCCGACCGCCTCGCCGGTATGGCCCTCGGCGACGATCGCCTTCGCGGTGATGGCGACGGCCGCGGCGCGCGCGGCGCGCAGATAGCCGGTCTGCGGATAGTCGCTGTGTTCGTAGCCGAGGCGGCCGCGCGCGTCGTCTTCGCAGGCCTGCATGACCTCCTCGAAACGCACCGGAGACCGGAACGCGCCGAGGCGTTCGATCAGGTCGTGCAGCGTCGCGGCCCTGAGCTCGCGCGCGCGGTGCACGTTCAGATGCTCGCGCGTGTGCAGAACGGCCAGATCGCGGCAGGCCGCAGGCACGCGCAGGCGCCGGCTCACCGACTCGACCAGCGGCACGCCGCGGTGCTCGTGCAGCTTGTGCGCGGGCCACTCGGCACGCGGCGTCAGCGCCTTGCCCAGATCGTGCACCAGCGCCGAGTAGCGCACCGCGAGCGGATGGCCGGCGCGCGCCGCCGCATCGACGCACATCAGCGTGTGCACGCCGGTGTCGATCTCCGGGTGGTAGTCGGCGCGCTGCGGCACGCCGAACAGCGCATCGACTTCGGGCAGCAGGCGCGCGAGCGCGCCGCAGGCGCGCAGCGTCTGGAAATAGACGCTCGGCCGGTCGAGCATCAGCGCGCGGCTGGTCTCCTTCCAGACACGCTCGGGCACCAGATGGTCGATCTCGCCGCTCTCGACGATCGCACGCATCAGGGCCAGGGTCTCGTCGGCGACGACGAAGCCCAGCGGCGCTAAACGCGCGTGGAAGCGCGCGACGCGCAGCACGCGCAGCGGATCTTCGGCGAAGGCCGGCGAGACGTGGCGCAGGCGGCGCGCCGCCAGATCGCGCTGACCACCGTAGGGGTCGATCAACGCGCCGTCCTCGTCCTCGGCGATGGCGTTGATGGTCAGGTCGCGGCGCGCCA
Organism: Fontimonas sp. SYSU GA230001; assembly: GCF_040066175.1. Taxonomy (NCBI): domain Bacteria; kingdom Pseudomonadati; phylum Pseudomonadota; class Gammaproteobacteria; order Nevskiales; family Nevskiaceae; genus Fontimonas; species Fontimonas sp. SYSU GA230001. Next base: position 32,120 of record NZ_JBEAAM010000028.1, on the reverse strand, counting down.
GATCGTCCTCGAGCGTCACCTCCGGTCCGGCGTGGAACACGAAGCCGTGATAGCCGTGCCCGGACTTGCGCTCGGTGCGCGCCAGCGCGTGCTCCTCGTTGGTCTGCGGATGCAGGAACACCGGAAAGTCCTTGCCGACCGGCCGAAAGCCGGCGCGCCGCATCTCTTCCGGCGTGCTGCCGACGACGACCCAGTCGCGCTCGGCCGGCACCAGTCCGAGCAAGCGGTCGCGGACCGCGCCGCCGACCAGGTAGCGCTTCACGGCGTGCGCACCGGCTGCAGCAGCGCCGCGGTGTCGGGAACCGCCCCGGTGCTGCGCCACTCGTGTGCGGTGACGTGCCAGAGCACCTTTTGCACGTAACCGCGGGTTTCCTTGTAAGGCACGTTCTCGATCCAGACGTCAGCGTCGATCGGCTGCTGCGGCAGCCAGCGCTGCACCGCATTGGGGCCGGCGTTGTAGGCCGCGACTGCAGGCACGAACTGGCCATCGAAGCGGTCACGCAGTTCGCCCAGATAGCCCGCACCCAGCGGGATGTTGATCGCGGGGGTCTTCAGGTCGTCCGCGCTGGGCGCCGACAAGCCACGCCGGCGCGCGACCTCGCGCGCGGTCGGCAGCAGCAATTGCAGCAGGCCGTAGGCGTTCGATGCCGATACCGCACGCGGGTTGAACAGGCTCTCCTGGCGCATCAGGCCGTACACCCAGGGTGCCGGCACGCCGGTCTGCTCGGCCGTGGCCCGGATCGGGCCGAGATACTCGTCCGGATAGCTCAGCTCCAGCACGTCGAGCGCGTCGGCTTCGGCGAGGATGCGCACTGCCTTCTCGTGCCAGCCCCAGCGCGACGCCAGCCGCGCCGCCTGCAGGCGCAGCGCCGGATCGAGGTCGCGCGTGGCGCGGCTCCATTCCACGCCGGCCCAGGCGTCGCAGCCGGTCAGGAACAGCTCGCGCGCGCGGAGGATGCCGATGCGCTGCAGCAGGCGCGCCTGCGCGTCCGCGTCATCGATGAACGTGCGCGCGCGCGGCTGGTAGGGCTGTTGCAGGCGCCAGGCGGCCAGCAGGCTGTGATAGCCGTTGTCCTGCGCCAGGGTCTTGTACAACTGCTCGGACTGCTGCCGCCGTCCCAGGCGTTCGAGGCTGCGCGCGCGCCAGTAGGTCCAGCGCGGTTCCGCGCCCGTCGCCGCCGGCAGCTCGTGCAGCCATGCCGACGCCTGCTCGGCGTCGCCGCTCCACAGCGCCGCGCGCACGCGCCATTCGTGGACTTCGGCATCGACCGCGGTCTGCGGCAGGCGACGGAACCAGTCCAGCGCCTCCGGCCGGCGGTCCCAGGCCAACCCCAGCGCCGTCAGCCGCTGCAGCTCGGCGTACTGTTCGTCGCTGAACCGCGAGCGGCCCAGTTGCTGCAGGCGCTGCGCCGCGCGCTCGGGATCGCGCGCCGCGAGCTTGCGGTAGCCGGATCGCAGCGCGTCCCACTCGAAGGGCGTCGAGGGCGCAGACGCGATCACAGCCAGCTCCGCATCGGGATTGCGCAGCAGCCGCGCCCACTGCCGCAGCGGCGCGGCCTGCGCCGCCGGCATCAGCTTGAGCAGCCAGTCGGCCAGTTCGAGATTGCCGTCGGCCAGCGCCTTGCGTGTCCGCCGTTCGACGACCGCGGCGGTCAGTGCACCCTGCGCCTGCAACCAGGCGAACGGCGGCACACAGGTCTGCGGCATCTGCGGCGCGTCCTGCCAGAACGCTCGCAGCTCGCGCAGCAGCGCCGCCGGATCGTCGCCGGTCTCGATGCGCGCCTGGTAACGCTGACAGGTCAGGGCCGGGTCGGTGTCGCCGGCGTCGTCGTGCGCGAGGAACGCGCGCCACAGCCCGCGCGCCGCCAGGCTCGACAGCCATGCGCGACGCAGCTCGGGCGTCGCCGGCAGCTGCGGATGCGCGCGCACGAAGGCCTCGACACGGCGGTCGAGCTCGGCATCCGCGTCCTTGCGCAGCGCGGCCAGCCAGCGTGCGGCCTGCAGGTCGGGATACAGCACGTAGCCGCGCAGCTCGGCGTCGTCGTCGGTGCGCGCCGCCTGCCCCCGCTGGGCCAGTTCGAGTGCCTGCCTGAAGCGCTCGCGCACGCCATCGGCGGCCGACACCGGCGCGCAGCACAGTGCGGCGGTGAGCGCCAGCGCGCGGAAGACGCAGGTCGGAAGGGGCTGTCTCATATCGTTTAGGATGCGCGCGCCCGATTGTAGTTCCACGAGGTCCGCCGCATCGCGCAGCGCCATGGAGCAGCTCCTGATCTTCCTCGTCACCGGCGCCTGCGCCGGCGTGCTGGCCGGGCTGTTCGGCGTCGGCGGCGGGCTGATCATGGTGCCGGCGCTGGCCTTCGTGCTGCCGCTGCAGGGCGTGCCGGCGACGGTGTACATGCAGGTTGCGGTCGGCACCTCGCTGGCGGTGATCTCGGCGACGTCGATCTCCTCGACGCTGGCGCACCATCGCCGCGACGGCGTGCATTGGAGCGTGTTCGCGCGCTTCGCACCGGGTCTCGCGGCGGGCGCGGTCGCCGGCGCCTTCGTCGCCGACCAGCTCAGCGGCGGTGCGCTCAAGCGCATCGTCGGCATCGGTGCCGTGCTCGTCGCGCTGCAGATGGTGCTCAGGCGCGAACGGTCCGCGGTCCACGCGTACCACGCCGCGCCGGCGGCGCCGGAGCTGCTCTGCGTCGGCGCGGTGATCGGGCTGCTGTCCGCGATCGTCGGCATCGGCGGCGGCTCGCTGACCGTGCCGTACCTGAGCCATCGCGGCCTGAGCATGCCGCGCGCGGTCGGCACCGCCGCAGCCAGCGGCGTGCCGATCGCCTGGGCCGGCGCGTCGGGCTTCGTGCTCGCCGGCTGGAACACCGACGGCGTGCCCGCGCCGCACCTGGGCTATGTCAGCCTGTCCGCGTTCGCTACGCTGGCGATCGCCAGCGTCGCCTGCGCCCCTCTCGGCGCGCGCCTGGCGCACGCCGCTTCGCCGCGCACCCTGCGCCGCGCGTTCGCGCTGCTGCTGACGCTGGTCGGACTGCGGATGCTGGCCGGCTGATCGGGCGGCGGCTCAATCCACCGGCATCGGCTCGTCGGACAGGAAGCGCACGCCTTTCATCTTTGCGTCGAGCACGGCGTCGCGCAGCGCCGCGATCGCCTTGCGGCGCGGGAAGGTCCTACGCCAGACCAGTGCGATGCGGCGCTGCGGCGCCGGCGGCACGAAGGGCGTGGCCGCGAGCAGGCTGTCGTCGGTCCGGTTCTCGATCGACGAGCGCGGCAGCACGGTGATGCCCAGACCGCTGACCACCATGTGGCGGATGGTCTCCAGGCTGCTCCCGGTCTGCGGCCGCGCACCGTCCGGTTCGGCCTCGACGCACTTCGGGCAGGCCTCGATGACCTGCTCGCGGAAACAGTGCCCGGGCCCGAGCAGCAGCAGCTTCTCGCCGGCCAGCTGGCGGGCCGGCACCTGCCGGACGCCGGCCCAGCGATGCTCGCGTGGCACGACGACGACGAAATCCTCGTCGTAGAGCGGCCAGGCCTGCAGGCCGGTCAGATCCACCGGCAGGGCGACCAGCACCACGTCGAGCTCGTTGTCGCGCAGCTCTTCGAGCAGCTTGGCGGTGAAGTTCTCCTCGATCACCAGCGGCATCTGCGGCGCGCGCGCGTGCAGCAGCGGCACCAGGCCGGGCAGCAGGTACGGTCCGACGGTGTAGATTGCGCCCAGGCGCAGCGGCCCGGTCAACTCGTCGCGTCCCTCGCGTGCCAGGTCCTCGATCAGGCGCGCCTCCGAGAGGACGCGCCGCGCCTGCGCGATGATGCGCTCGCCGACCGGCGTCGGCCGCGCCTCGCCGCGATTGCGCTCGAACAGGATCACGCCGAGCTCGTCCTCGAGCTTCTTGAGCGCGACCGACAGCGTCGGCTGCGAGACGAACGAACGCTCGGCGGCACGGCCGAAGTGGCGCTCCTTGTCGAGATTCACGAGGTAGCGAAGCTCGGTAAGAGTCATGAGACGCGCGGCTCGGGCAAACGTGAGGCGCAGGATAGCGCGCCCGCCGCCGGGACGCGGCCTACGCCCAGTCCCTGGGCACCAGGTAACGGACGAGCAGCTGCTCTTCGGCAGAACCGGGCTCGGGGGCGTAGTCGTAGCGCCAGGCCGCCAGCGGCGGCATCGACATCAGGATCGACTCGGTGCGGCCGCCGGACTGCAGGCCGAACAGCGTGCCACGGTCCCAGACCAGATTGAATTCGACGTAGCGTCCGCGCCGGTACAGCTGCCACTCGCGCTCGCGCTCGCCATAGGCGGTGTCCTTGCGGCGTTCGACGATCGGCAGATAGGCCGGCGCGTAGTGGTCGCCGACGCTGCGCAGCAGCGCGAAGCTGCGCTCGAAACCGCCTTCGCTCCAGTCGTCGAAGAACAGGCCGCCGATGCCGCGCGGCTCGTTGCGGTGCTTCAGATAGAAGTAGTCGTCGCACCACTTCTTCAGGCGCGGATACAGGTCGGTGCCGAACGGGTCGCAAGCGGCTTTCGCGGTCTGGTGGAAGTGGCGCGCATCGTCTTCGAAGCCGTAGTACGGGGTCAGGTCGAAGCCGCCGCCGAACCACCACACCGGTGGCTCGCCGTCCTTCTCGGCGACGAAGAAGCGCACATTGGCGTGGCAGGTCGGCACATAAGGATTGCGCGGATGCAGCACCACCGACACGCCCATCGCGCGCCAGCTGCGACCGACGAGCTCGGGACGGTGCGCGGTCGCACTCGGCGGCAGGCGCGTGCCACGCACCCGTGAGAAATTCACACCGGCCGATTCGAACACGGCGCCGTCGGCGAGCACGCGGGTCTCGCCGCCGCCGCCCTCGGCGCGCTGCCAGGTGTCGCGGCGGAAGCGACTGCGGCCGTCGGCCTGCTCGAAGCCCGCACACAGCCGGTCCTGCAGCTCACGCAGATAGGTTTCGACGGCTTCGACGTTCATTGGGTACATCCTATACAAGCCGGTGCCATCCTTGGCGCCGACGCTCAAAACAGGCACACATCTATCGCCGCAGGATGTGGCCCGTCTGCACGTCGCGGATCGTCGTCGGCTTGGCCAGACCGCCGAGCGCGCCGGGCACGATCGCATCGAGCGTGTCGCCGAACTGCAGGCGCACCTCGCTGATGCCGCGCGCCGGCTCGCGGCCGCTGCGGTTGGCGCTGGTCGATACCAGCGGGCCGAACGCGCGGCACAGCGCGCGCAGAACAGGATGCGCGGTGACGCGCACGGCAATGCTGTCGTGGTCGCCGGTCAGCCAGGCCGGTGCGTCGGGCGCGGCCGGGAACACCCAGGTCGCCGGTCCGGGCCAGGTCGCCGTCGCGCGCTTCATCGCGTTGTTCGACGGCAGTTCGACGAACGACGGCAGATCCTCGAACCGTGCGGCGACGAGTATCAGCCCCTTGCGCCAGTCCCGGCGCTTGAGTTCGAGCAGGCGCAGGCACGCCGCGCGATGGAGCGGATCGCAGGACAGTCCCCAGACCGCCTCGGTCGGACAGGCGATCACGCCGCCGCGCTGGAGCGCATCGACGGCACGGCGCAGATGCCAGGGTGCGATGTCGAAACCCATGGCCGCCCCTCAGGACTTCTTCGCCGCCACCTTGCGGGTGGCCTTCTTGGCCGCTTTCTTCACGACCTTCTTCGCCGGCGCCGCGGCCGGCGGTGCGGTGGTGGATTTCTTCGCTGCCGATTTCTTCGTCGTCTTCTTCGCCGGCGGCGGATTGGCTTCGGCGAGATAAGCCTCGCACTCCAGGCCGGTCAGGCTTTCGGGGTCGCGGCCCTTGGGAATGCGCGCGCGGCGCTTGCCGTCGGTGATGTACGGACCGAAGCGACCCTTGACGATGCGGATGCCGGAGTCGCCGAAGGACTTGATCGTCGCCGCCTCCAGCGCCGCGGCCTTCTGCTCGATCAGTTCGATCGCGCGCGGCAGCTCAATGGTGTACGGGTCGTCGTCCTTCTTCAGCGACACGAAGCTGGAACCGTAGCGCACGTAGGGGCCGAAGCGGCCGATGTTGACGCTGACCTCCTCGCCGCTCGGCAGCGTGCCGAGCTTGCGCGGCAGCTGGAACAGGGCGAGCGCCTGGTCGAGCGTGATCGTGTCGATGCGCTGGTTGGCGCGCAGCGAGGCGAAGCGCGGCTTGTCGGAATCTTCCTTGGTGCCGATCTGCACGAACGGACCGAAGCGCCCGAGCCGTGCGGACACCGGCTTGCCGGACACCGGGTCCACGCCCAGCTGGCGCGCCTCGGCGACCTCCGAACGCGACAGCTCCTGCTTTTCGTCGATGCGCTGCTTGAACTCGGTCCAGAACTCGGCGAGCAGCGGCTTCCACTGCTTCTCGCCGCGCGACACCGCGTCGAGGTCGTCTTCGAGGTGCGCGGTGAACTCGTAATCGACGTAGCGCGTGAAGTGCTCGGTGAGGAAACGGTTGACGATCATGCCGACGTCGGTCGGGACGAACGCTTTGCCGTCGAGGCGCACGTAATCGCGCGCCTGCAGCGTCGAGATGATGCTGGCGTAGGTCGAGGGCCGGCCGATGTCGTATTCCTCCAGCGTCTTGACCAGGCTCGCTTCGGTGTAGCGCGGCGGCGGCTCGGTGAAGTGCTGGTCGGCGACCAGATCGACGAGCTTGACGCGCTCGCCGGGTTCGAGCGGCGGCAGGCGCTTGTCGTCGTCCTCCTCGTCCTTGCCGCTGGGCGTATCGACGCCCTGCGAATAGACCGCGATGAAACCGGGTTCGACCAGGGTCGAACCGCTGGCGCGGAAGGCATTGCCCGTTCCGGCGCGCAGCTCGACGGTCACCGTGTCGAACACCGCCTGCTGCATCTGGCAGGCGACGGTGCGCTTCCAGATCAGCTCGTAGAGCTTGGCCTGGTCCGGATTGAGATAGGCGGCGACCTGTCTGGGCGTGCGCGAGGCCGCGGTCGGCCGCACCGCCTCGTGCGCTTCCTGCGCGTTCTTCGACTTGGTCTTGTAGTAGCGCGGCTCGGCCGGCACGGCGGCGGCGCCGAACTGGTCGGCGATGGTCTTGCGGATCTCGGCGAGCGCGTCCTGGGCGAGATTCACCGAGTCGGTACGCATGTAGGTGATCAAGCCGACCGTCTCGCCGCCGAGATCGACGCCTTCGTAGAGCTGCTGCGCCGCGCGCATCGTGCGGCTGGCGGTGAACCCGAGCTTGCGGTTGGCCTCCTGCTGCAGCGTCGAGGTCGTGAACGGCGGTGCCGGGTTGCGGCGCCGCTGCTTCTTCTCGACCGCGCCGACGACCAGCTCGCCCTGCGCGGCCTTGCTGACGATGTCCTTGGCGGCGAGCGCGCCGACCGCATTGGTCAGCGTGAACTGCTCGACTTTCCTGCCCTGGAGCTCGACCAGCTTCGCGCCGAAGTTCTGCCCGGACTTCGCGGCGATCGCGTCCAGCGTCCAGTATTCGCGTGGCACGAAGGCCTTGATCTCCTCCTCGCGTTCGCAGATCAGGCGCAGGGCCGGCGACTGCACGCGTCCCGCCGAGAGTCCCGGCTGCACCTTGCGCCACAGCAGCGGCGACAGGTTGAAGCCCACCAGGTAATCGAGCGCGCGCCGCGCCTGCTGCGCGTTGACCAGGTCGTCAGAGATCGCACGCGGATGCTGGATCGCGTTCTGCACCTCGCGCTGCGTGATCTCGTAGAACACCACGCGCCTGACCGGCTTGTTCTTCAGCGCATTCTTCTCGCGCAGCAGTTCGACCAGATGCCAGGAGATCGCCTCGCCCTCGCGGTCAGGGTCAGTCGCCAGCCACAGCTCGTCGGCTTCCTTGAGCGCGGAGACGATCGCCCGCACGTGCTTCTCGTTCTTGTCGATGACCTGATACTTCATGTCGAAGCCGTGCGCGACATCGACTGCGCCGTCCTTGGGCACCAGGTCGCGCACATGACCGTAGGAGGCCAGGACCTCGAAATCCTTACCCAGGTACTTCTTGATCGTCTTGGCCTTGGCCGGCGATTCGACGATGACCAGGTTTTTCGTCATGTAGTTCGGCATGTGGGAACCACCAGGGGGTGGTCGCGATTGCGCGCCTTATAAGCGGAAGCGGTCATGCTGTCCAGCAAGCCCCTCGCGCGCACACGCGCGCGAAGGAGCGGGCATTCCGATGTGCAATCAAAGCGTTGCCGTCACGGCAGCGGATGCTGCAAAAGCGCCGGCGCGGACTGCGCGGCAGGCCCGGTTTGCGGCGTCAGTGCTTGAACTCGCCGTGGTAATAGACCATCTCTTCGAGGTGACCGAAGGCCTCCTCGGCATCCGGCTGGTTCATCAGCACGAGCAGGCACACCCACTTGACGCGCTCGAGGTCGATCTCCTCCCTGAGCGCCATCAGGCGGTCGATCACGACCTCGCGCAGCGTCCCGTCGAGGATGCCGAGCTGCTCCAGGTACATCAGGAAGCCGCGGCACTCGGCCGAGATCTTCGCCATCTCCTCGCGCGCGTACAGACGCAAGGCGCCGCTCGGGCCAAAGACGATCGGCAGCTGGCGCTGCGCGGCCAGGCCGTCGAGCCAGCGGAAGGCCTGGCGCACCTCCTCCTCCGGGAAGCCGGCCGCGACCAGCTCCTCGTGCAGGGTGTCCTGATTGTCGGCATCGGCGAACTCGCCTTCCTGGTAGTTCTCCAGCAGGTACATCAGCACGTCGAGCACCGTCTCTTTCATGTCCCCTGCTCCGTCGTCAGCCATCTCGAATGTCCCGCGTCACGCGCGCCGCAGGCGCTGGTAGCGGCCGCCCGGCGCCGCGACCACCTCGCCGGCGAGCTCCAGCCGGGTCAAGGCCGCCTGCAGGCGGTCGATCGGCTGGCGCACACGTGTGGCCAGCACATCGACGGGCAGGACATCGTCGCCCAGCGCGCGCAGCACCTCGGCCGCTGCGCCGTCCCCGGCATCCGGCACGGCGGCCGGTCCGCCGGCACGCTCGGCGGCGCGCCGCGCGCCGAGCAGCGGTCCCAGTTCCTCGAGCACGTCGTCCACCGACTCGACCAGCTTCGCCCCCTGCCGGATCAGGGCATGGCAGCCGCGCGCCAGCGGGTTGTGGATGGAACCCGGGATCGCGAACACTTCGCGGCCCTGCTCCAGCGCCAGCCGCGCGGTGATCAGCGAACCCGACTCGCGCGCCGCCTCGATCACCAGCACTCCCATGGACAAGCCGCTGATGATGCGGTTCCGGCGCGGGAAATTCTCGCTGAGCGCCGGAACGCCGAGCGGGAACTCCGACAGCAGCGCGCCGCGCGCGGCGATCTCGTGCGCCAGATCGCGGTGCCGCGCCGGATAGACGCGATCGAGGCCGGTGCCGCAGACCGCGATGGTGCCGCCACCGGCCTCCAGCGCGCCGCGATGCGCCGCGCCGTCGATGCCCAGCGCCAGCCCACTGGTGATCACCAGACCGCGCCGCGCCAGCTCGGCCGCGAAGGCGCGGGCGTTCTCCAGGCCCTGCGGGCTGGCATTGCGGCTGCCGACGAGCGCCAGCTGTGGCAGGCCGAGCCAGTCCGGATCGCCCTGGACGAACAGCACCGGCGGCGCCCCGGCGGCCTCGCGCAGCGCCGCGGGATAGCGCGGATCGGCCAGCGTCAGCAGCGTGCGCCCCGGCTGCGCGAGCCAATCCAGATCACGCTGCAGCGCCGACGCGTCGGGCTGCTGCAGGCCGCGGATCTGGGCGTCGCTGAGCCCCGCCGCGCGCAGGGCGGACGCGCTGGCGGCCACCGCGGCAGCGGCCGTGGGAAACGTCTGGAGGAGTCTGTGGACCGCCACGCTGCCGATCCCCGGCGCGCGGCTCAGGACCAGCCAAGGTCTTGCGAGCTCCGCGTCCACGGCGGCAGCATCGCCCAATGGCGAGCCTGCTGCAAGCCCGGTCAGGAGGCGCGACCGCTGCCGGGACTGCGCACGCGATCGAGCGTGTGGATCTCGCGCTGCGCGCTCATCACCAGCGCGAAACTGACCCGCTCCTCGACCTTGAACACCATGATCGTGCCGGCATGGAGCTCGGGCAGCGACTCCATGCGGCCGGTGTACGGGTCGCGGGCGCGACGCCCCGCCTGATAGATGTCGAGCACGTGGCCGGGCATCAGACCCGCGGCGGAACCGCGGCTGAGCGTGACCACCTGGTACTGGCCGATCTGCGAGACGCCGTCGAACACCGAGATGATGCGGCCGACCAGCCCCGCCGGTGCCGGGCGCGGGTAGAAATCGGCCGCGAAGGCCTCGGCCTCCGGTTCGATCAGACGGTCGCCCGCGCGCGTCTCGCGGTAGCTGAGTGCGATCTGCGCGGTGGCCGGCTTGCCGAGCCGGCGCAAGTCCACGGCGGCGACCGGGACCGCCTCCCAGCCGAGCAGCTCGCCGTTGTCCGGGTCGATGAATTTCTGGCCGATGCGCACCGCCTCGTAGCGCGGCAGGGCATTGGCGGGCACGTTCTTGACATAGACCTGGGCGCCGGCGCCCTCGATCAGATGCGGGTCGGCGAATCCGAGCACATACGGCGCGCGCGCCAGCGCATCGGCGGAGACCACCCGCGAGCTGCGCAGGAAGTCGCGGATCGCGTCGAGCGGGATCGTCGGGATCGCCTGGTCGAGCGGAATCTCGCGCACCTGCGGCGACAGGTATTCGGTGTTGAGATCCTCGCGCACCACCATCGGCCGGCCATCGCGCATCACCAGCGTCAGCACGTCGCCGGGAAAGATCTGGTGCGGGTTGCGCACCTGGTCGTTGACATACCAGATCTCCGGCCACTGCCACGGCTCCAGCAGGTAGCGGCTGGCGATCCCCCACAGCGTGTCGCCTTTCTTCACGACGTAGCGCAGCGGCGCCTGCTCGCGCAGCCCGGGCATTGCACCAGACGGCGCATCGAGCGCGGTTCCGGCCACTGCCGCCGTTTCCTGCATCGGCATCGATTGCGGCGCGTCGGCCGGCAGTTCGCGCGCCGGCGAGACAGTGCGCTCGGGCGTCTGCGCACAGCCGGCGAGCGACAACAGCCCCAGGGCCGCAATGCCGTGCAGATAGCTCGAAACGTTATACTTGGGCATGGCGGCACCTTCCCTGCGGGTTACGCCTCAGTGGCTGGTTTCCGACCCTGCGCGAACGCAGGCGCCCGACACCAACGGACGGTTAAACTCTAGACGGCTCAATCGTTTGCCGTCAACTTTGCCAGTTGTTTCTGAAGCACCCGTCTTCCCCGGCGACAAAATCCGCGCATGGCGCTCCTGACCATTCTCCACCATCCCGACCCGCGCCTGCGGCAGAAGGCCGTGCCGGTGACCGTCTTCGACGCCGCGCTGCAGACCCTGATCGACGACATGTTCGAGACCATGTACGCCGCGCCCGGGGTCGGACTGGCGGCGACGCAGGTCGGCGTCGCGCTGCGCCTGGCGGTGATGGACTGCAGCGAGGACAAGGAGCGGCCGCAGCCGATCGTGATCATCAATCCCGAGATCGTCGCGCCGGCCGAACCGGAAATCATGGAGGAGGGCTGCCTGTCGGTGCCGGGCGTCGGCGACAAGGTCGAGCGCTACCGGCGCCTGACGCTGCGCGCGCTCGACCGCGACGGCCAGCCCTTCGAACTGCAGGCCGAGGGCCTGCTCGCGCAGGCCGTGCAGCACGAGGTCGATCATCTCGACGGCAGGCTGTACATCGACCGCCTGTCCAGCCTCAAGCGCGAACGGCTGCTGAAGAAACTGCGCAAGCAGCAGGCCGGCGCCTGAGATCGCCATCATGAAGCTGGTCTTTGCCGGCACGCCGGAGTTCGCGGTCAGCGCGCTCGACGCCCTGCACGCCGCCGGCCACGACATCGTCGGCGTGTTCACCCAGCCGGATCGACCGGCGGGCCGCGGCCGCAGGCTGACACCATCGCCGGTGGCCCTGCGCGCGCAGGCGCTGGGCGTGCCGGTATTCAAGCCCGAGAAACTGCGTGGCGAAGCGCAGGACGTCCTGCGCCGCCTCGCCCCGGAGGTCATGGTCGTGGTCGCCTACGGCGTGATCCTGCCGCAGGCGGTGCTCGACATCCCGGTACACGGCTGCCTCAACATCCACGCCTCGCTGCTGCCGCGCTGGCGCGGCGCCGCACCGATCCAGCGCGCGATCGAGGCCGGCGATGCACGGACCGGCGTGACCATCATGCGCATGGACGCCGGCCTCGACACTGGACCGATGCTGCTGCAGCGCAGCCTGCCGATCGGCGAGACCACCACCGCCGCCGAGCTGCACGACCGCCTCGCCACACTCGGCGCCGAGCTGATCGTCGAGGCGCTCGCGCGGCTTGCGCGCGGTGAATTGCAGGAACGGCCGCAGCCGGCCGAGGGCGTGACCTACGCCGCCAAGCTGAGCAAGGACGAGGCGCGCATCGACTGGTCGCGGCCCGCCGACGAGATCGCGCGTCGCATCCGCGCATTCAATCCGGTCCCGGGCGCGTGGACGGTACTCGACGGCGAACGCGTGCGGCTGCTGATGGCGCGGCCGCTCGCGCAGCCGGCCGGCGGCGAGCCCGGCCGGATCCTCGCCGGCGATGGCCTCGTCGTCGCCGGCGGCCGAGACGCCGTGCGCATCGAGCGCCTGCAGTGGCCGGGGGGACGGGTGCTCGATGCGCGCGAGGCGCTGGCGTCGCGCCGCCTCGCCGGACTGCGTTTCGAGTAGGCGTTACAGGATCGACTCCTCGTCCAGTGCCGCCGCGCACACGTAAGTCGGCGTCAGGAACGCGGCCATCTCCGCGGCCGGCACCGCCCAGCTGAACAACGCGCCCTGCACCGAATCGCAGCGGTTCTTGCGCAGGAATGCGAGCTGCTGGGTGTTCTCCACGCCCTCGGCGATCACGCGCAGGCCGAGCGTGCGCCCCAGCGCGATCACCGCGCGGCAGATCGCCGCGTCGTTGCCATCGGTCTGCAGATCATCGACGAAGCTGCGATCGACCTTGAGCGCGCTCAACGGAAAGCTGCGCAGGTGCGCGAGCGACGAGTAGCCCGTGCCGAAATCGTCGAGCGCGATCAGGACGCCCATCGCGCGCAGTTCCAGCAGCAGGTGCTGCACGCGCTCGACATCGCGCATCAGCATCGACTCGGTGACCTCGAGTTCCAGCCAGCTGGCGTCGAGTCCACTGGCGCGCAGCGCCTGACGCACCCGCTCCACGGTGTCGTCGCGGTGCAGCGCGATCGCGGACAGGTTGACGGACACCGGCACGCGGCGCAGACCCTGCTGCTGCCAGCTGTGGTTCTGCCGGCAGGCCTCGCGCAACACCCAGTCGTCGATCGTCTCGACCAGACCGCTCTCCTCGGCGACGTGCATGAACTCGGCCGGCAGGATCAACCCGCGTTCCGGATGCTGCCAGCGCACCAGCGCCTCGGCGGCCACGACCTCACCGCTGCGCACGTCGAACTGCGGCTGGTAGTACACGCGCAGTTCGCCGGCGTCCAGGGCGCGACGCAGCTCGTTCTCGATCTTGAGGAACTGCTGGACGCGCGCGTTCATGTCGCGCGTGAAGAAGCGGAAGGCGTTGCGCCCGGCGCTCTTGGCTGCGTACATCGCCGCATCGGCGTGCTTCATCAGACTTTCGGTGTCTTCGCCGTCCATCGGATACATCGCGATGCCGATGCTCGCCGTCGTCGTCAGCAGGTGCTGCTCGGCGCTGAACGGGCGGCCGACCGCGGCGAGGATCTTGCCGGCGACGTGGGCGACCTGTTCGGCATCGGCGATGCCGGGCATCACGATCACGAACTCGTCACCGCCGTGACGCGCGACCGTATCGGACGCGCGCACCGAGACACGCAGGCGCTCGGCCATCTCGCGCAGCAGCGCATCGCCGATGCTGTGCCCGAGGGAATCATTGATGTTCTTGAACCGGTCGATGTCGATGAACAGGACCGCGAAGCGCAGCCCGTCGCGGCGTGCGGCCTCCATCGTCTGCCGCAGGCGGTCGCCGAGCAGGTAGCGGTTCGGCAGGTTGGTGACCGCATCGACCTGGGCGAGGTAGAGAATGCGCTCCTCCGCGGCCTTGCGCTCCGAAATGTCGGAGAACACGGCGACGTGGTGCGTGGTGCGACCGATCGCATCGCGCACCAGCGAGATGTTGAGCCACGCCGGATAGATCTCGCCGCTCTTGCGCTGATCCCACAACTCGCCGCGCCAGCTGCCGGCCTCCTTGAGCTTCTGCCACAGGTCCTCGTAGAAGGCGCGGTTGTAGCGGCCGGACGCGAGCAGCCGCGGCGTGCGGCCGCGGACCTCGTCCTCGCCGTAGCCGGTGATCTCGGTGAACGCACGGTTCACGGAGATGATGCGATTCTCGGCGTCGGTGATCATGATCGCCTCGCCCAGATGTTCGAACACCTCGGCCGACAGCCGCAGGCGCGACTCGCTGCGTTCACGCTCGCCGATCTCGCGCAGCAGCGCGCGGTTCTTGTCGGCCAGCTCCGCGGTGCGCTGCTGGACCAGCCGCTCCACCCGGGACGACTTGCCGGTCAGCACCATGAGGAAGCCGCCCAGCATCGCCGAGAACAGCAGCACCCCGACCTGCGTGAGCCATGCCTGCAGCGAGCGGTGCGCCAGCAGATAGGCCTCGCCGGCCTCGACCTCCAGGCGCCAGCGCCGTCCGCCGATATCGTGCTCGGCCGCCCAGTGCAGCGCCGGCTTCGCCAGCTGCACCGGGCGGAGCAGCGTCTGCGGCGCTTCTGCCGCGGTGACATCGACGAGCGCGACCGCGAGACGTTCGAGCGGGAATCCGGACAGCAGATGGCGCATCAGCGCGCGCAGCGTCACCGCACCGACGACGAAGCCGTAGCCCTGCTCGGCCTGCACCGGCATCACCAGCAGCACGCCCGGCCCCTGTGACGCGACCAGCTCGACGCGCGGGGTGACGCGCAGATCGCCGCTCGCCTGCGCGGCGGCCAGCGTCGCGGCGCGCACCGGCTCCGAGGCGAGGTCGAAGCCGCGCACGTCGATGCCGTCCGCATGGGGGTGGACGTACTCGATCGCAAAGTGCGGCGCCGTGTCGTCCACAGCGCGGCGACGCCCGTCGCCGTCGATGCCGTACAGACCACTGCCGGCCTCGACGCGGGGCGCCCAGGCGAGCCGGTCGAGGCCCGGCGCGCGCCGCAGCACGCCGGCGCAGAAGCGGTCGAACTGCTCGGGCTCGACGAACGACGAGGCCGCGAAGTAATCGGCGACGGTGCGCACCGCACCGGCGGCTTCGTCGATCGACACCTGCAGATGCCGGTCGAGCGCCAGCGCGGTCCGCTCGAACTCGGCGCCGATGCGGCGGCTTTCGGCATTGTTGGTCTGGTGTACGACGAGCGCGCCGACCGCCAGCGAGATCAGCACCGAGATGGCGACCGGACGCAGGCGGCCGCGCACCGCACCGGACTGTTCGGACGCCGCGACCAGCAAAAGCGGCGCGACCAGGAACACGCCCATGCAGTCGCCGACCCACCAGGTCAGCCAGGTGAACGGCAGGTCGGTCAGCGGCAGGCCGCGACCGAACGCCAGCGTCAGCGTGCCGACCGAGGCTGCGATCGCGCTGGCGGCCAGCCCGGCCAGCGCGAAGAAGCGCCAGACATCGGCACCGTTGTCGAGCGTCTTCGGCGCCGCGACATGGCGGCGCACCGCCCACGCACCGAACAGGCCCTCGGCCGTCGAACCGCAGGCAATGACGGCCGCGATCAGGAAGAAACCGGGCGTGGACAGCGCCGCCTGGGTCCAGCCGACCCACAGATTGACCGCGAACGAGCCGAGCCAGATGCCGGGCCAGACGCGACGGCCCCACAGCAGCAGCATCGCCAGCATGATGCCCGACGGCGGCCAGATCGGCGTGGCATAGCCGGGCGGTTGCGCGAGCTGCAGCCCCGCCCATCCGGACATGAAATAGAGCACCGCGAGCAGCGCGACGCGCAGCAGCCATTGCCGCGGATCGCGGGGCGGTCGGACGAGACGGGTCAGGCGGCCTCCCAGGCGCCACCCCTCGCCGCCGCGCGCCCGCGGTGGACACTGTGCAGCACTCATGGAACGAGCTTACCGGCGGTCCGGCCGGACGCCGTGCATCGAGCTGCCCGAGGCAGCGCCGGGCCGACCAACGGTGTCGCCCGCAATGCAGGGGGCCGGTCACGAACCGGCGCCACGGTGGCGCGCCCGAGAGGATTCGAACCTCTGACCCCTGCCTTCGGAGGGCAGTACTCTATCCAGCTGAGCTACGGGCGCATGTGACGGCCGGCGCGGAGCGCGATTCTACTGGACTGCCCGGCGCTTGTCCCCGCCGAGGATGGCTTGCAGCGCCGCATCCAGCCGCGGATAGGCGAAGGTGAAGCCCCCGTCGAGCGCGCGCACCGGCAGGACCTTCTGCCCGGTCAGCAGCAGATCGGCCATCTCGCCGATCAGCAGCCTGAGCACGAATCCGGGCATCGGCACGATCGCCGGCCGGTGCAGCACGCGGCCGAGCGCGGCGACGAACTCGGCATGGCGAACCGGCTCCGGCGCGGTGCCGTTGTACGGCCCGCTCGCATCGTCGCGGTCGATCAACCACAGGATCAGCGCGACCAGGTCGGCGCGGTGGATCCACGACATCCACTGCCGGCCGCTGCCCATCGGCCCGCCCAGACCGAGCCGGAACGGCAGCAGCATCCGCGCGAGCGAACCGCCGTCGCCTTCGAGCACGATGCCGGTGCGCAGCAGGCAGGTGCGCACGCCGAGCGCCGCGGCCCGCGCCGCCGCAGCCTCCCAGGCGGTGCACAGCTGCACGCTGAACTCGCTGGATCGCCCCGGTGCGGCGTCCTCGGCCAGCGGCTCGTCGCCGCGCGCGCCGTACCAGCCGATCGCCGAGCCGGACACCAGCACGCGCGGGCGCACTCCGGCCTGCATCCACGCGACCAGACCTTCGGTCGTCTGCACACGGCTGGCGACCATCGCCTGCTTGCGCGCCGCCGTCCAGCGTCCGCTGGCGAGGTTCAGGCCGGCGAGATTGACGACGGCGTCGGTGGCCCCCGCGTCGTCGAGTGCGGTGACGCAGGCGACCGGCGCCGGCAGGACCGCGCGCGCGTCGGCGAGCGATCGCGTCAGCGCAACGACCGCGTCGCCGCGCGCCAGCAGCGCGCCGCACAGCGCCCGGCCGATGAAGCCGGTCGCACCGGTGACCAGTACCCGCATCGTCCGACTCCGTTCATGCGCGAGGGGCCGTCGGGTCTCAGCCTAGCGCGCGGGCGCCGGGGCGGCCATCGGGTCGGACCGCGGCCGGCCGGCGCGGGTAGAATCGCCGCTCCCGCATCCCGTTCCGGCCCCCGGCCGCACCCCACCGACCATGTCCATCGAACCGTTCCAGAATGCCGAAAAGGAAGACGAAGCCCGGGCCGCGCGCTCCCGCGCGCTGGAGGAGCGCCTGTTCAGGGCGCGGACGATCCTGATCTACGGCGCCATCAACCAGAAGGCGGCAGAGGTCTTCAGCGCCCGCCTGCTCGCGCTGTCTGCGGAATCGGACGATCCGATCACGATCTATCTCAACAGCCAGGGCGGTCACGTCGAATCGGGCGACACCATCCACGATCTGATCAAGTTCGTGAAGCCGGTGGTGCGCATCGTCGGCACCGGCTGGGTCGCCAGCGCCGGCGCGCTGATCTACGCCGCGGCCCGGCGCGAGCACCGGCTCAGCCTGCCGAACACGCGATTCATGCTGCACCAGCCGTCCGGCGGCGCCGGCGGCACCGCCAGCGACATCGCGATCATGGCCAAGGAGATCGTGCGCATGCGCGGCCGCCTCAACGAGATCTTCGCGCGCGAGACCGGCCAGCCGCTGGCGCGGATCGAGCAGGACACCGAGCGGGACTACTGGATGAGCGCGCAGGAGGCCCTGGACTACGGGCTGGTCGGCCGCATCGTCGCCAGCGCGGCCGAGATCGGCTGACCGGGCGGCCGCCCCAGCGCGCCGTAAATTGATGAACCCGCGCCGTCCAGCGGGTATGCTGCGCGGCGCATTCGCCCTACCCGCATCCATCGAGACGGTCCGACCATGATCCAGCCTCACGGCTCCGCCGAACTCAACCCGCTGTTCGTCTATGACACCGCGCGCCACCACGCGCTGGCGCACGAGGCCGAGAAACTGCCCGCGCTGCTGGTGAATTCCGCCGCCGCCGCCAATGCGGTGATGCTCGGTGCCGGCTACTTCAACCCGCTGACCGGCTACATGGACCTCGCCGACGCGCTGTCGGTCGCCGAGAAGATGCACACGACCGCCGGCCTGTTCTGGCCGGTGCCGATCGTCAACCTGACCAAGGACAACTCGATCAAGGCCGGTACGCGCATCGCGCTGCGCGATCCCAATGTCGAGGGCAACCCGGTGCTGGCGGTGATGGACGTCCAGGCCGTCGAGACGGTCAGCGACGAGCAGATCCGGTACATGGCCGAGAAGATCTTCGGCACGCTCGATGCCAAGCACCCCGGCGTCGCGACCTTCACCGGCCTGGGCAACACGCTACTGTCCGGCCCGATCCAGGTGCTGAACTTCAGCTATTTCGCGACCGATTTCCCGGACACCTTCCGCACCGCGGTCGAGATCCGCAACGAGATCCGGGAGCGTGGCTGGAACACCGTCGTCGCCTTCCAGACCCGCAACCCGATGCACCGTGCGCACGAGGAGCTGTGCCGCATGGCCAAGGAACGCCTCAAGGCGGACGGCATCGTCATCCACATGCTGCTCGGCCAGCTCAAGCCGGGCGACATCCCGGCGCCGGTGCGCGACGCCTGCATCCGCAAGATGGTGGAGCTGTACTTCGAGCCGAACACGGTGATGGTCACCGGCTACGGCTTCGACATGCTCTACGCCGGGCCGCGCGAGGCGGTGCTGCATGCCGTGTTCCGCCAGAACATGGGCGCGACGCACCTGATCGTCGGCCGCGACCACGCCGGCGTCGGCAGCTACTACGGCCCGTTCGACGCGCAGACGATCTTCGAGAAGCAAGTGCCCAAGGGCGCGCTCAAGATCCAGATCTTCGGCGCCGACAACACCGCGTGGAGCAAGAAGCTCGGCCGCGTGGTGATGAAGCGCGAGGCTCCGGACCACACGCCGGACGACTTCATCGACCTGTCCGGCACGCAGGTGCGCCAGATGCTCGGCAAGGGCATCGCCCCGCC
Source organism: Fontimonas sp. SYSU GA230001 (assembly GCF_040066175.1). Classification (NCBI taxonomy): domain Bacteria; kingdom Pseudomonadati; phylum Pseudomonadota; class Gammaproteobacteria; order Nevskiales; family Nevskiaceae; genus Fontimonas; species Fontimonas sp. SYSU GA230001. The sequence goes on along the minus strand of NZ_JBEAAM010000028.1, from coordinate 13,006 downwards.
GCCGGAATTCTCGCGCCCGGAAGTGGCGAAGATCCTGAGCGACTACTATCAGTCGATCGGCGGCTGACCGTCCGTCACGGCCCGCGCGGCATGCCGTTCACAGCCGCCCGGTGACGGGAATCAGCGCGCCCGTCACCGCGGCCGCCGCGTCGGACAGCAGGAAGCCGATCACGTCCGCGATCGCCGCGGGCGCGACCCAGCGCGAGTGGTCGGCATCCGGCATGTCGCGGCGGTTGGGCGGCGTGTCGATGATGCCGGGCAGGATCGCGTTGACCGTGATGCCGCGGTCCTTGAGTTCCTCGGCCAGTGCCTCGGTCAGGCGCGCGACGCCGGACTTGGATGCCGCATAGGCGCCCATGCCCAGCGCCGCCCTGCCGGCGGCGTTGGCGCCGATGTTGACGATGCGCCCCCCGCCCGCACGCAGATGCGGCAGCACCGCCTGCGACGCGCACAGCGCGCTGCGCAGATTCACGCGGTAGAGCAGATCCCAGGTGTCGGCACTGCCATCGGCGACGGTTTCCCAGCGAAAGCTGCCGGCAACATTGACCAGTGCGTCGATGCGGCCACCGCGTGCGGCCACTTCGTCCATCGCAGCTCGGGCCGCGCCCGCATCGGCGAGATCGACGCCGCCGAGCGCCAGGCCGGCGTCCGCGGTCACCGCCGGCGCGGGCGCCCGGTCGATCAGCGCCAGACGCGCGCCGCGCCCGGCCGCGTGCGCGGCGACGGCGGTGCCGAGATGACCGAATGCGCCGGTGACGACGACGAGCTTGCCTTGAAGATCTTGCATGACGAACTCCGCAGGTTCCGCGAAAGTCTGCGCTGCGCCGCGCAACCGGGCTTCGTCCGTCCGCGCTATTCGAACCAGGCTTCGAGCCGGTTGCGGCCCTCGCGCTTGGCCTGGTAGAGGGCGGCGTCGGCATTGCGCATCAGCTCGGCCAGATCGCGCGTACCGGTGCGCAGCGACGCCAGGCCGAGACTGACCGTGAAGCCGATCTCGCGTCCGCCGCCGACCGCGACGCGCTGGGCCGCCGCGGCGCGACGCAGGCGCTGGCCGATCTCGGCCGCCGGCTGCTTGTTGGCGCGCGGCAGCAGCACCGCGAACTCCTCGCCGCCGATGCGGCCGACCACATCGACCTTGCGGGCCTCGGCGACCAGCATGCGCGCCAGCGCGACGATCACGCGGTCGCCGATGTCGTGCCCGTAGGTGTCGTTGATCTTCTTGAAGCGGTCGATGTCGATCAGCAGCAGCGACAGCGGCTCGGAAAATCGGCGCGCGCGTTCGATCTCCAGCGCCGCCGCCTCGACGAAGTGACCACGGTTGAACACGCCGGTCAGCGGGTCGCGGGTCGCGCGCTCGTAGAGCCGCTCCTCGCGCTGCTTGGCCTCGGTGATGTCCTGGAACACTTCGACGAAGCCGAGCAATTCGCCGCTCTCGGCGCGCACCGAGTCCAGCGCGCTGTGCGCGAGAAACTCGCCGCTGCTGCGCCGGCGCCGGCGCTGTTCGTCGCGCGAATGACGATTGGCGCGCACGAATTCGAGCGTGCGCCGCGGCAGGCCGTCGCGGACCGAATCGTCCGGGAACAGCGTCTCGAAATGCTTGCCGAGCACGTCACCGCGTGCATAGCCGGTGATCAGCTCGGCGCCCTGGTTCCAGCTGCTGATGAGACCGCCGCGGTCGATCAGGTAGATGCCGTAGCCGGTGACGCTGCGCACCATCTCCGAGTACTTCTCGGGGTGATTGCGCAGCAACTGCTCGTGCCGCTCGGGCCGCAGGTCGAAGCCAGGGCCTCCCGCTGCCGACGGGAAATGGGTCGGATCGTAGAGCGATGAACGGCTGACCATGCGGGCATTGTACGCGCGGCGCGGCGGCGCGCTGTCAGCAACGGCAGCGCAGACACGTCGGCAAGCGCGTAGACTGCGCGCCCTTTCCGCCCACGTGCCCCGCGATGCGCCAGGGTCTCGCCGCCGCCGCTGCCGCCTACCTGATCTGGGGCCTGTTCCCGATCTACTGGAAGCTGCTGCAGGTCGTGCCGGCACCGCAGATCATGGCGCACCGCATCGTCTGGTGCGCCGGCTTCGTCGGCCTGTGGCTGGCCGCGCGTGACGGCTTCTGCTGGCTGCGCGCATTGTCGCCGCGACTCGTCGCCTTGCTGGCCACCAGCGCACTGCTGATCGCGCTGAACTGGTGGCTGTACATCTGGGCGGTCAATGCCGGCCACATCGTCGAGACCAGCCTCGGCTACTTCATCAATCCGCTGGTCAGCGTGCTGATGGGCGTGCTGATCCTGCGCGAGCGTCTCAACCGCGCACAGTGGCTGGCCGTGGGCATCGCCGCCGCCGGCGTGCTCTGGCTCACCTGGCAGGCGGGCCGGTTGCCGTGGATCGCGCTGGCCCTGGCGCTGTCCTTCGGCAGTTATGGCCTGATCCGCAAGATCGCCGTCGTGCCGTCGGTCCGCGGCCTGGCCGTCGAAAGCGGTCTGCTGTTCCTGCCGGCGCTCGCGTTCCTGCTCGGGTCGGAAATCCACGGCAGCGGCAGCTTCGGCCATGTCTCGCTGCGCACCGATGCCCTGCTGATTGCCGGCGGCCTGGTCACCGCGCTGCCGCTGGTGCTGTTCGCGGTCGGCGCGCGCCGCATCCCGCTGTCGATGATCGGCCTGCTGCAATACCTCGCGCCGAGCCTGCAGCTGGCCTGCGGCGTGTTCCTGTTCGGCGAGCCGTTCACGTCGAATCAGGCCGTCGGCTTCGGCTGCATCTGGCTGGCGCTCGGGGTGTATGCATTGGATGGACTGTGGCGCGCACGCCGCTCCGTGCAGCCCGCCGCGGTCACGAACTGAGCGCGCAGCGCGCACCGGCAACGCCGCAAAGTCCGTGGGTTACACTCGAACATCGAAGAACCGGAACCGGGGCCATCGCGCACCGGACCGCTGGGGGCCGCGCCGCGTGCGCGAAATACGGAACGTCGGGCCATCGGGAGAGACATGCGCGCGTTGCTGAACCGGATCCTGTACGAACTGGTCTGGTGGCTGTTCCGGCCGTTCGGACGCTCGATCATCTATCGCACGGCGCCGCATCCGCTGCGCGAAGGTCTCAAGCTCGATCCGTCGCAGCCGGTCGTGTACGTGCTGTCCAGTCGCTCGTGGGTCGATTACTTCGTGCTCGACCGCATCTGCAAGCAGCTCGGACTGCCGCCCCCCAACCGCACCGGCTCGAACTTCCCGACGCCCGAACGCGCCGGCGTCGTCTACATGCCGGCGCTGCTGGAGACGCGCGTCCGCACCACCGACCTGCTGCGCGTGATCGAGACCGGCGTGGCGACCAAATCCTTCGAGGCGCAGATCGTGCCGGTGTCGATCTTCTGGGGGCGCGATCCGGGTTCCGAGACCAGCTGGTTCAAGCTGCTGTTCGCCGACAGCATCCAGGCCGGCCGCGTGCGCAAGTTCTTCATCATGCTCGCACACGGCCGCAACGTGTTCGCCAACTTCGGCCTGCCGCTGTCGTTCCGCGAGCAGATGGACAAGGGCCCGGACGCGGCGACCGCGATCCGCAAGCTCACCCGTGCGCTGCACTTCCACTTCCTGCGCGCGCGCACCGCGGCGCTGGGACCGACGCTGGTGCGCCGCAACGTCGTCATCGAATCTCTGCTCGCCAGTCCGGGCGTCCAGCGCGCGATCGAACAGGACACCGCCCCCGGACAGACACCGGACAAGGTGCGCGCCTACGCCCGCAAGTGCGCCGAGGAGATCGCCGCCGACTACTCCACCGCGAGCATCCGCTTCCTCGAGCGGTTCCTGAGCGTCGTCGTGTTCAAGCGCGTGTTCTCGGGGATCGACGTGCGCGGGCTGGACCGGGTGCGCGAGTGGGCGCAGCAGTACGAGATCGTGTACATGCCGGCGCACCGCTCGCACGCCGACTACCTGCTGGTGTCGTATTCGCTGTACCACGCCGGCCTGGTGCCGCCGCACATCGCCGCCGGCGTGAATCTCAATTTCTGGCCGGTCGGCGGCCTGCTGCGCCGCTGCGGCGCCTTCTACATGCGCCGCAGCTTCTCTGGCGATCGCATCTACACCGCGGTGTTCCGCGCCTATGTCGATTCGCTGATCCAGCGCGGCTATTCGATCGAGTTCTTTCCCGAAGGCGGACGCAGCCGCACCGGCCGCCTGCTGGCACCCAAGACCGGACTGCTGTCGATGGTCGTCGAAGCCGGCCTCAAGCAGACCACGCGCAAGGTGCTGCTGGTACCGGTGTTCATCGGCTACGACCGCTGCTGGGAAGTGGGCAGCTACTCGAAGGAACTGCGCGGCGCGAAGAAGCAGAAGGAATCCGCGGAGGGTCTGCTCAAGGCCGGCAAGATCCTCGGCCGCAGCTACGGCAAGGCGTACATCAACTTCGGCGAGCCGATCGCGCTGCAGGACTACGCCGACCGCCATCTGCCGGACTGGCGTGCACATTTCGTCTCGACCGATCAGGACCGCGCGCTGCCGGACGGATTCAAGCGCTTCGTCGCCGACCTCGCGCTCGAAAACGCGCGGCGCGTCAATGCCGCCGCCGTCGCCAACCCGACCGGGCTGGCCGCGCTGGCCTTGCTGTCGGCCCCGGAACGCGTCGTCTCGGAGGACGAGCTGGTCGAGCAGATCGGCCATCTCGTATGGCTGCTGAAGGGCAACCCCTACGGCGAGCACCAGCACATCCCGGAAGCGGCGCCGCGCACGATCGTCGATCTGAGCGCGGCCATCGCCCGCATCGCCCGCGTGCCGCACCCGTGGGGCGATCTGTACGGCATCTCGGCGCGCGACGCCGTCGCGCTGACCTACAACCGCAACAACATCCAGCATCTGTTCGCGATCCCGTCGCTGATCGCCAACTTCTTCCGCACGCGCCTGCTGCTGTCCGACGAGGTGATCAGCACCGGCGTGCGCGCACTCTACCCCTTCCTGCGCACCGAGTTCTTCCTGCGCTGGACCGCCGAGGAGACCGAAGCGGTGACGCGGCGCTGGCTGGAGGTGATGGTGCAGCTCGGCCTGCTGACCCGGGAGGGCGATCGCCTGCGCCGGCCGGACGCCAGCCAGCCCGCATACTCGACGCTGGCGATGCTCGGCCGCGTGCTCGGCGAAACACTGGAGCGCTATTGCATGACTGCGCTGCTGCTCGCCGAGGAACGCCGCAGCCGGCAGGAACTCCAGCGCGAGCGCTTCGAGGAGGACTGCCGCCTGCTCGCCGAGCGCATGGCGATCCTGACCGGACGCGACGCGCCGGAGTTCTTCGACAAGGCGCTGTTCCGCGGCTATCTGAACACGCTGATCGAGATCGGCCTGGTCGCCGACGGCGGAGAACGCGGCTTGATCGTCGATCCGCGCATCGACCGCATCGCCGAGCGCTCGCAGGAGCTGCTGTCCGACGAGTCGCGGCAGATGCTTTTGCAGCTGCTGTCGCGCCGCAAGCAGCCCGATCCCCCCCCTTCCGCCGAAGCCGCCTGAGCGCCGGGTCGCAGGGGTTCGGGAGCATCTGGCCGCTTTCGGGGCGCGCGCTATAATCGGCGCCGCCTGGGGCCTGTGCGCCCCATTTTTCGTATCCCCGGGGAACCATGAACAAGTCTTTCAAGTTGACCGCGACCGCGCTTGCGCTGGCGCTGATGGCAGGTTGCGCGAAGCAGGGCAAGGAGCCGGCCGCGCCGGCGACGCTGGACAGCGACGCGCAGAAGTTCGGCTACGCGATCGGCGTGGATCTGGGCAAGTCGCTGCAGCCGGTGAAGAACGACGTGGACATTGCCGCGCTCAAGGCCGGCCTCGACGATGCGTTCGCCGGGACGACGCCCAAGCTCGACGACGCGGCGCGCGAGGAGATCAAGAACACCATTGCCAAGAAGATGCACGAGCGGCAGAAGGCCGAGCGCGCCGCGCAGGCCGAGAAGGCCCTGAAGGAAGGCGAGGCCTTCCTCGCCGAAAACGCCAAGAAGGAAGGCGTCAAGACCACCGCGTCGGGCCTGCAGTACGAGGTGCTGACCGAGGGCAAGGGCGAGCATCCGACCGCGCAGGACCGCGTCACCGTCCACTACAAGGGCACGCTGATCAACGGCGAGGAATTCGACAGCTCCTACTCGCGCGGCCAGCCGGTGACCTTCCCGCTCGCCAACGTGATTCCGGGCTGGACCGAGGGCGTGCAGCTGATGACGCCGGGCTCCAAGTACAAGTTCTACATCCCGTCGAATCTCGCCTACGGCGAGCGCGGCGCCGGCGTGAAGATCGGCCCCAACGAAGCGCTGATCTTCGAAGTCGAGCTGATCTCGGTTGAGAAGCCCGAGGCGCCGAAGAAGGAAGGCAAGAAGTAGGACGCAGCGCAGCCATGAGAAAGGCCGGCTTTCGCCGGCCTTTTTCTTTCTCGTGACGGACGCTGCGCGCCGGAACTACTTGGTCGCCTGCTTCTGCACGTTGGCCGGATCGTAATACGACGGCGCGAACGGCATCTCCTGGGTTTCCGGGTCCTCGTTGTTCATCACCTGCGCGAGGTAACGATTGTTCTGCAGATCGTAGATCGTCTCGATCGCGATGCCCGGGAAGGGCTGATCGTAGGCCTGGAACTGGTGCGCCTCCTGCCAGCGCCACATCGCGCCGCGGCGGTCGTAGATGTCCACCAGCGCGATCTGCCAGGTGTCCTCGTCCAGATAGAAGCGGCGCTTGGCGTAGATGTGCGTCGTCGTCGGCTTGACCTCGCCCTCGACGATCCAGACGCGGTGCAGTTCGTAGCGCGTCAGGTCCTGGTTGATGTGGCCCTTCTGGATGATGTCGCGGTACTTGTACTGGTCGCTGTGGATCCTGTACGCGCTGTACGGGATATAGACCTCCTTCTTGCCGACGATCTTCCACGTGTAGCGGTCGGTCGCGCCATTGAAGGTGTCGGTCTGGTCGTTGGTGCGCAGGCCGTCGGCGCCGGTGCCCGGGTTGTCGTAGGCGACATTGGGCGCGCGCCGCAGCCGCCGCTGGCCGGGGTTGTACTGCCAGGCGCGGCGCGGCTCCTTGACCTGGTCCATCGTCTCGTGGACCAGCGTGATCGTGCCGGCCAGGCGCGGCGGCTGGGTCACGATCTGCAGGAAGTAGATGATGACGTTGTTGAGCGACTCCGGTGTCGCATCCTGCTGCGCGTAGGGGAAGTACACGTCCTCGCGCAGCGTCACCAGGTTGAAATCGCCGCTGGAGGTCACCGCCGCCTGGTTGTTCCAGCGCCGCCCGGACTGGCCGCGGTAACGGACCTTGTGGTTCCACACCGGCTCGACGCCCGACTTGGGAATCGGGAACGGCACGCCGACGATCGCGTTGACCAGCGCCTCGCCGCCACCGCCGAGTTCGGCGTTGAGCGCGTTCCTGTAGGTGGCCTCGACGACGAAATCGGGGTAGGCGGCCGTGCGCCGCGTCTGGAACACCGGCATCTTGTAGGACGCCGGGAACTTCTCGAACATCGCCTTCTGGCCTTCCGAGAGCTTGTCGGCGTACTGCTTGTAGTTCTGGCCGGTGATCGTGAACTGCGGCTTGTCGTCGGGGAACGGATCGCAGTAGCGCGTGCCTCGGCCCTTGTAGCACGGCGGCGAAGTCGTGTAGCCGCCGGTCCATTCCGGGATGCTGCCGTCCTTGTTGCCGGCACGCTCGCCACCCATCGGCGTGAGCGTGGTCTTGAGACGATCGGCCTCCTCGGGACTGACCTTGGCCGCGAGGGGCAGCGTGAACGACAACAGCGCCACCGCAATCGGCAATGCACGATTCATTTTATTTCTCCTCCAGGCGGACCCCGATGGGCCGTTTACGATAGATCAGTTTGCCGCGTCCGCCTAGCGTCGGGTTCGGCGCGGCCGGCCGAACGGCTTGCGCAGGCGGATGCCCGGCGCACCATCCTCGTAGTAGGCGGGCAGCCGCGCGGCCTCGACGTAGCCCAGCCCCCGGTACAAGCCCAGCGCCGCGACGTTGTCCGCGCGCACTTCGAGGCTCACGCCCTGGCGGCGTTCGCGTCGTGCCAGGCCATGCGCCGCCTCGACCAGCCGACGGCCGAGGCCGCACCCGCGGTAGCGCGGATCGACGGCGACCGAGTAGATGCGCGCCCAGTGGCTGTTGCGGCGCAGCAGCAGGATCAGCGCACCGGCGACCTCGCCGGCACGATCGGCGATCAGCACGCGCGCGCTCGGCACGCCGAGAAAGCGGCGCACGCTGCGCGCCGACATGCGATCACTGGGAAATGCCGCCTCCAGCGCGAGAATCCCGCCCGCATCGGCGGCACGCCCGCGGCGGATGCTCACGTCCGGCGCCGGCACGCGGCTCATGTGCGGGTGCGCGCCTCGAGGCGCCGGATGAAGTACTCCATGATGCGCCGGTACAGCGTCTCCTTGAGCACCAGATCCTCGATACCGTGGTCGATATTCGGGTTGTCGTTGACCTCGATGACCTTCACGACCTTGCCGAACTGCTTGAGATCGACACCGTAGAGTCCATTGCCGACCGCGCGGGCCGCGTCCACCGCGATCTTCAGCACCTGCGGCGGCACGTCCTCCACCGCCAGCGTCTCGTGACTCCCCTCGACCTTGGCGCCGTTGCCGGCGCGCTTGACCACCTGCCAGTGGTCCTTGGCCATGAAATAGCGGCAGGCATACAGCGGCTGGCCGTCGAGCACGCCGACGCGCCAGTCGTACTCGGTCGGTTCGAAGGACTGCCCGATGATCAGGTCCGAGCGTTCCAGCATGTCGCTGGCCTTGTCCTTGAGCTCGGCCGCGTTCTCGACCTTGATCACGCCCTTGGAGAACTGCGAATCCGGCTGCTTGAGCACGCAGGGGAAGCCCAGCTCGGCGGCGACCTGCTTGAGGTTGCGCGTGTGGATCAGCATGGTCTTCGGCTGCGGGATGCGGTGGCGCTCCATCAGCTGTGCGAGAAACACCTTGTTCGCGGCGCGCAGGATCGACAGCGGATCATCGACCACCACCAGACCTTCGCGCGCCGCCCGCCGCGCGAAGCGGTAGGTGTGATGGTTGACGGCGGTCGTCTCGCGGATGAACAGCGCGTCGAACTCGGCGACATGCCCGTAGTCGCTCTTGTCGATGAACTCGACGTCGAAGCCCAGGTCCTCGGCCGACTTCTCGAACAGCTTGAGCGCGCGCGCATTGGACGGCGGCTCCTTCTCGTCCTCGTTGACGAGGATCGCCAGATCGTAGCGCGACGGCTCCTTGCGCCGGCGCGGCGAGCGCTTGCGGGCGAAGTAGTCGCGAGCCGCCTCGAACAGGACTTCGTGGTGCGAGGCCGGCACTTCCCCCAGCGCGATCGGCCCCAGAGAATCGACGCGCCACTCCTCGCCGCGATAGACGAACTTGGCCTGCAGCAACGGCGCCGGGAACTGGTTGAACAACGCGCGCGCCAGGCGCTCGTGGCGCCTGGCCAGGCTCTCGCCGAAATAGACGTTCATCACGTACTCGCTGGACCCGATACGGGCCAGCGAGTGCTGGATCAGCTCCTCGACCTCGTCGTTGATGATGCTCGGCGACTCGGCGAGCTTGAGATCCTGGATGGTGGTGATCTCGGGGAGCGGCTTGTGCCCGCGGGCACCGGCCAGCAGCGACACGTAGTAGCCGCTGGACTGATAGGCGAACGACCGGCACAGGTTGTACACGCGCAGCCGCCGCGCGCGGGTGTGCAGTTCCTGCGTGAGATAGTCCCAGGCGGTCACGACTTCGATGCCGGGGATATCGACCGGCCAGTCGGACCGCTGATCGACGACGACGATGCCGCTCATGCGGCGGCGCCGGCCGGGCGGCCGTCGTCGAGGCAATCAGCTTGGGGAGGTTCGGACGGTCCGGGCATGAAAGTGGCTGTCGACGCCGCGGCGCCATCGTATTGAAGCGGGTCGCAAAAAACCAGAGCTGACAGTCGCCGGCTTTGCCCATACGCTTGCGCGCATTGCTGCGGGGTCGCCAGACCGGGGGTCGTTGCTCGTGAACATCGCCAGCGCTGGGCTGCGCGCTGCCGTCGCCGGCGCGCTGCTGAACATCGTCGCGGCGCATGCCGGCGACCCGCGTTTCGACGTCGTGCGCCGCGACGGCGAGGTCGTCCGCGAAAGCGGCGGCGACACCGAGCTGCAGGCGTCGGACACGGTGTCCGCCGGCGAGCGTGTCCGCACCGGTGCGGACGGCCATCTCGCGCTGCAGCTGCCGCCGGTCGGCACGCTGACGCTCGGCGCCGATACCGCACTCTATGTCCACAGCATCGAAGCGGAGGACCTGCCGGCGCGCAGCGCGCTCGCGCGGCTGGTGCTGGAGCAAGGCATCGCGCACGTGACCACGCGTTCGCAGCAGCGGCTGCCGCCGGCGGATCTGCGCATCAACGTCGGCGAGCTGCGGCTGCGCGTGTTCGGCGCGGAGATCTGGGTGGCGCGCGGCGCCGATGCCGAGGAAGTCTGCCTGCTCGCCGGTGCCATCGAGCTGCAGAGCCCCGCCGGCGCGCGGCGCCTCGACGAGCCCGGCCGCTGCCTGCGCCACACCGCATCCGGGCTGCAGGACCAGGACGCCCGCAGCACCGCGCAGATGGCGCCGCGGCTGAATCTCACCGCATTTCCCGGCGAAGCGGGCCAGCCATGGAACAAGGCCGCGGCTCGGCCACCGGCCGCCGCGGCGGACACCGGATTTCCGGCGGGCACGCCGGCGCCGGATCCCCTCCCTGTGCCGGTGCCGACGCCAGACACCGCATGGACGATCGTGCTCGCCTCGCTGCCCGACGCGGACGCGGCCGAACAGGAGGCGGCGCGCCTGCGCGGCGTGGGACTCGCGGCCCGTGTCGTCGAGAGCCGGCGCGCGGACGGCAACCCGACCTATCGCGTCATCACCGGCCGCTATGCCAGCAAGAGCGAGGCGGCGCCGGACATCCAGGCGATCCGCACGCGCCGCGGACTGCGCAACGCCTGGGTGGCCCCGCTGCCGTGAGCGTCGCCGGCCGCCTGTCCGTGATCGTGCCCACGCTCAACGAACGCGGCACGCTGCCGGACCTGCTCGACGACCTGCGCGCGCAGCAGGATCTGGACCTGGAATGCATCGTCGCCGACGCCAGCTCCGACGACGGCACCGCCGAGCTGGCGCGTGCGCGCGGTGCCACGGTGATCGACTGCGGACGCGGGCGCGGCTGGCAGATGAATGCCGGCGCACGGACCGCCAGCGGTGAATGGCTGCTGTTCCTGCATGCGGATTCCCGCCTCGACGATCCCCACCTGCTGCGCGACGCCCTGACGGCGCTGCAATCCGAGCCCGGCGGCGAGGCCATCGTCGCCGGCCATTTCCGTCTGCGCTTCGCCCGCAGCGGTCCGGGCCACGAGCGCTTCTTCCGGTTTCTGGAAGCCAAGAGCGCCAGCAATCGCCGTCACACCATCAACGGCGACCAGGGCCTGCTGATCGCACGCCGGCACTTCGAACGGCTCGGCGGCTACGACGAATCGCTGCCGATCTTCGAGGACCAGCGCATCGCCGCACGCATCTTCGCCTGCGGACGCTGGGTCCTGCTGCCGGGTACGCTGACCACGTCGGCGCGGCGCTTCGAGGCCGAGGGACACGCGGCGCGCTACGCGCTGATGGCGATCATGATGGGCGCGCACGCCGCCGGCCTGGACGAGTTTCTGCGCGCCGCGCCACGGCTGTACGTCCCGCAGGGCGAAGCCCGTGCACTGCAGCTGGCGGTGTTCCGCCGTGCGCTGCGCGAACTGCTCGCGCAGCGCAGCCTGCGCGAAACGCTCGACGCGGTCTGGCAATGCGGCCGCCTGGCCCGCGACAACGCCTGGCAGCTCGCGCTGCTGCTCGACCTGCGCCACGGCGCGCGCGGCTGCGACGGTCCGGCTCTGCACCTCTTCGACCGCCGCATCGCGCCGCTGCTCGACAATCCGCTGGCCGACGGCCTCGCCGCAGTGCTGGCCGCATTCTGGTTCTTTGCCTGGCTGCCGCTGCAGCGCGGCCTCTGATCCCGCAACACCGCCCGGACCCGCCCATGAGCCGCAACCGCCTGTCCCGCGCCGTCGCCGCGCTCGATGTCCTTCCCGCAGCACTGGCGCGTCGCGCGATCACGCTGCTGTTCAACACGCAGGTGCGCTTCGCGGGAACCGCCGGCCTGCGCTTCGAGGAGCTGTCGGCCGAGCGTGCCGTCGTCGTGATCGACAACCGGCGCAGGGTCCGGAATCACATCGGCGGCGTGCATGCGGCGGCGATGGCGCTGCTCGCCGAAACCGCGACCGGCGCGGTGTTCGGCATGAACGTGCCGGACTCGGCCCTGCCCCTGCTCAAGTCCCTGCACGTCGATTACCTCAGGCGTGCGCGGGGCGCGCTGCGCGCCGTCGCCACGCTCGACGCCGCGGCGCGCGCACGCATCGCCGACGCGGCACGCGGGGACCTCGTCGTGCCGGTGCGCGTGACCGACGAATCCGGCGAGGAGCCGATCCGCTGCGAGCTGCGCTGGGCCTGGGTGCCGGCAAGCGGCCGCTAGCGCGGCGCGCCGTCGGCGATCCACTGGCGGATCACCGCGACCGTCTCGGCCGACAGCGGTGCCTGGCCATCCGGCATGCGGTTGCCTGCGGCCTGCGTGCCTTCGAGCTTGTCGATCAGGTAGCTGGTGTCCGGGCTGCCGGCTTCGACGCGGAACCGCGACGGAACCTGGACACTGCGCACCTCGACCAGCTGGTCGTAGCTGGTCTGCGCATCGTCCAGCCGCAGGCTCTCCCGCGCAGCGGAACCCCGATGGCAACCCGAGGTCGCGCAGCGCGGCGTGAACACCTGGGCCTGGATCGATTCGAGGGTCGGCTGCAACGCATCCGGTTGCGGCGCACCGCCGTCACCGCCTCCGCCGCCGCAAGCGGCCAGCAGCAGCCATGGGAGAAAACCGAGGCCTCGACAGAACCTGTTCATCGCTGACCAGTCCTTTCCAATCCAGAGATGAGCCTGAAGGGTGGGTCTGAGTGAGGGGCTGTCAGGCGGCGGGACGCTGGGCTTTGCTGATGGAAAGGAACAACT
>NZ_JBEAAM010000027.1:0-50626 GCF_040066175.1 Fontimonas sp. SYSU GA230001 | reverse complement strand
AGTTGTTCCTTTCCATCAGCAAAGCCCAGCGTCCCGCCGCCTGACAGCCCCTCACTCAGACCCACCCTTCAGGCTCATCTCTGGATTGGAAAGGACTGGCCGCTCGCCGCCATCGTAGGACCGCTCGACGCAGCGAAAGTGCCGTCCACGTCGCACGTCGCTGTCAATGCGCGGCCGCGCTCGCCGGCCAGACCAGCGTCAGATCGACGTGGCCGCCGGCGGCGAGATTCACCTTGCGTTCGATGAGCCGCCCGCCGTCGGTCGTGGCCGCGACGTGGTAGCGCCCGGCGGGCAGATCGACGAACAGGTACGGCCCCGACGAGGTCGCGCACAGCACCGGCGTGCCGTCGTCGCGCCGGATCTCGACGAGGATGTGCGCGAGGAACTGGCTCTTGTCGCCATAGCTCTGCACGAAGGTCATCGCCAGCGGGTATTTCGCACGCTCGCCAAGCATCGCCCGTGCCTCGTCCACGCCGATGCCGCCGGTCACGAAGCGGACGGCGCCGAGCTGCTGCACTTCCGGCAGAGCCTGCGGCGCGGATTCCGGTCCCGGCGCCACGCATCCCGACGCGGACGGCGCCATTTGCTCACCGGCCTCGGCAACCGGCTCCTGCGCGAACGACACACACGACACGAACAACAGCCCAACCGGCCACGTCCAAATCCTGGTCCACATGATCTTCCCCTTATCTGCAGCACACCGCGACATCAGCGTGCGAGGGGCCGGCGATGGCGACATTGATCCACGTCAGTCTCCGCATCCGGTCGCGCCGGCGCGCCGCACGAAACCGACCGGCGTCGCCAGCGCAGCGCAGCCGGCTGCCCGTATCGAGCTGACTCAGATCAACGCAACCGGGGGGACGGCAACGACAAGATGCCGGCGACTCCGGCGCGACGTCGCCGGCGGATACGGAGAAGGCGCCATGCGCGTGGGCGAGTACTGCAATCGCGAGGTCATCGTCGCCGAAAGGACGACCGGGGTCATCGAAGCGGCGCGGCTGATGCGCCGCTATCACGTCGGCAACCTGGTGATCGTGGAGCGCGAACACGACATCGCGCGGCCGGTCGGCATCGTCACCGACCGCGATCTGGTCGTCGAAGTGCTGGCACAGGACGCCCCACCGGCGCAGCTGGCGCTCGACGACGTCATGAGTGCCCACCTCGCCACCGCTTCGGAGGACGACGACGTGCTCGAAACGCTACGCCGCATGCGTTCCCTGGGCGTGCGCCGCATGCCGGTGGTGGACGGGCGCGGCGCCCTTGCCGGGATTCTCGCCGTCGATGACCTGCTCGAACTGATGGCGGGTTCGCTGCACGAGATCGTCGGCCTGATCGCGCGCGAGCTGCGCACCGAGGAACAACGCCGCCCATGAACGACCTGCCGACCGCCGGCACGCATCCAGGCGAACCGCCCGCACTCGCCCCGGACCTGCTCTATCGCCACTGCGATCCCGCGGCACTCGACTTCCTGACCACGACCGATCTCGCCGATGTCGAGGATGCGATCGGCCAGCAGCGCGCGACCGACGCGCTGGAGTTCGGCGTCGGCATCCGCCACGACGGCTACAACCTGTTCGTCGTCGGCTCACCGGGCCTGGGCAAGTCGCCGACCGTGCGGCGCATGCTGGAACAGCGCGCGGCCGGCGCACCGACTCCGCCCGACTGCTGTCTGGTCCACAACTTCCGCACGCCGCACAAGCCGATCGCGCTGCTGCTGCCACCGGGCACCGGCGTGCAGCTGCAGCGCGACATGCGCAACCTGATGCGCGACCTGATCGCCGCGATTCCCGCGGCCTTCGACAGCGACGACTACCGCGCACGCACCCAGGAGATCACTGACGAGTTCAAGGATCGCGAAGAGCGGATCTTCGCGGCGATCGCCGAGGACGCGATGGGCCGCAACATCACGGTGATGCGCACGCCCGGCGGCTACACGATCGCGCCGATGAGCAACGGCGAGGTGATCGGTCCCGACGAGTTCGCCAAGCTCACGGATGCGCAGAAGCAGGAGATCGAGCGCAACTCCGAGGAAGTCCGCCAGAATCTGCGCCGCGGCGTGCAGGAGTCCAGCAACCTGCAGCGCGAACACCACGAGCGCATGGAGCGGCTCAACGGCGAAGTCGCCAGCCGCTGCATCGAGAGGCATCTCGACCCGCTGCTGCAGCGCTACCGGCCGATGGCGGAGGTCGGCGCCTACCTCGCGCAGGTGCGCGACGACATCGTCGAGAACGTCGATGACCTGCGCAAGTTCGCGGCCGAGAACAAGGGGCTGCCGCGCCCGGAGCAGCGGCTGACACCGTTCAACCGCTATTTCGTCAACGTGCTCGTGGACCGCAACGGCAGCCGCGGCGCGCCCGTGGTCTTCGAGGATTACCCGACCTACCAGAATCTCGTCGGCCGCATCGAGCACCTGGCCCACTTCGGCACGCTGCTGACCGATTTCACGCTGGTGAAGGCCGGCGCGCTGCTGCGCGCCAGCGGCGGCTATCTGATCCTCGACGCACGCAAGGTGCTGATGCAGCCGTTCGCCTGGGAGGCGCTCAAGCGCGCGCTGCGCGCACGCGAGGCGCGCATCCAGCCACTCGAGCAGATGCTGAGTCTCGCCAGCACCATCACGCTCGAACCGGAGCCGGTGCCGCTGGATCTCAAGGTCGTGTTGACCGGCGATCGCGCGCTCTACTACCTGCTCAGCGCGCTGGACCCCGACGTCGCGCTGCTGTTCAAGGTGCAGGCCGATTTCGCCGAGGACTTCGACCGCAGCCAGGACAACACCTCGCAGTTCGCGCGTCTGATCGCAACGCTGCAGCGCCAGGAGAAGCTGCGTCCGATGGATCGCGGCGCGGTGGCGCGCATGATCGAACATGCGTCGCGGCGCAGCGACGATGCCGAGAAGCTGTCTCTGCACCGCGAGGATCTGCTCGACAATCTGCGCGAAGCCGACTACTGGGCGCAGCGTGCCGGCAGCGATGTCGTGCAGGCGAGCCACGTGTCGCAGGCCATCGACGCGGCCGCGCGGCGCGCCGATCAGCTGCGCGAACGCATGCACGAATCGATCCTGCGCGACATCCGCCGCATCGCCACGAGCGGCAGCGCGGTCGCGCAGATCAACGGCCTGGCCGTCGTGCAACTCGGCAAGCACGCCTTCGGCCATCCGTCGCGCATCACCGCGACCGCGCGTCCGGGCGACGGCACCGTGATCGACATCGAGCGCGAGGCCGAACTGGGCGGCGCGATCCACTCCAAGGGCGTGCTGATCCTGAGCAGCTTCCTGGCGCAGCGCTACGGCCAGCGGCAGCCGCAGTCGCTGACCGCGAGCCTGGTGTTCGAGCAGACCTACGGCATGGTCGAGGGCGACAGCGCCTCGGCGGCAGAGCTGTGCGCGCTGCTGTCGGCGCTGTCCGGCCTGCCGCTGCGCCAGGACCTGGCGATCACCGGCTCGGTGGACCAGTCCGGCGCGATCCAGGCGATCGGTGGCGTCAACGAGAAGATCGAGGGCTTCTTCGACATCTGCAAGGCGCGTGGCCTGTCCGGCTCGCAGGGCGTGCTGATCCCTGCGGCCAACGTCAAGCATCTGATGCTGCGCGCCGATGTCGTCTCCGCGGCCCGCGACGGACGGTTCCGGGTGTGGGCCGTGGACCGCATCGATACGGCGATGCAGCTGCTGACCGGTGTCGAGGCCGGTGTGGCCGATGCTGACGGCGGCTTCCCGCCGGACAGCGTCAACGGCCGTGTGCAGCAGCGGCTGCGCGAGTGGGCGGAACTGCTGCAGCGCTTCGCCCACCCTCGCGAGACCGGACGAGACCATGTCCGAAGCGACGATCAGCCGGCGGACTGAGACTGCGGGCGACCCGGGCACGTGGTCGGCACGTGCCGTCACGCTCGCAGTCGATGCCGCCGAGCCGCCGCGGGATGCGATCGCGCTGGCGCTGCGCGTCGCCCGTCACTTCACGGCCGCGCTGTCCGGCGTGCTGGTCGAGAACGACGCACTGCTGCGCGCGGCCGGCCTGCCGTTCACCACCGAGATCAACCGCCACAGCGGCACCGAACGGCCGTTCGACGCCGGGACGCTGGAGCGACGCTACCGCCATGCGGCGCGCGAGCTGCACGACCTGCTCGGCGCGCAGGGCGCCACTGCCATCGACGTTCGCGCACGGCGCGGCGAGCCGGCTCGGGTCGTCAGTGAATGCTTCGCCGTCTCGGACATCCTCGTGATCGGTCGCACGCCACGCTCACGCTGGAGCACCCCACCCGAAACCGCACCTCTGCGCCTCGACCGGCTGGGCACCGATCGACGCCGTCTCGACGCGGTGGCCGCGGCGCTGCAGGCCGCCGGCCGGCCGTGGCCCTGGCAGACGCTGCGGCACGACCGCGACACGGTGCTTGCGGCGCAGCTGCGCGAACGCCGGCCATCCCTGGTGCTCGCGGACCTGGGCGAGTCCGGTGCGGACGAACAACTGCGGGCGCTGCTCGAAGCACTCGATTGCCCACTGGTGCTGCTGCGCTGACCTGCGTCGCGGGCAGGCACCCGGTGCTACCGACCGCCGCAGACTTCAACGACGCATTGCGCGATCCACTGGCCGAGCGCGTCGCGCCAGGTGCGCAGCTCGGTCGGCGTTGCGCCCTTGACCTCGGCCGCGGGACGATGGCGTGCGGGATCGAGCGCCTCGCCCCAGGCGGTCGCCGCGAGCTGCTGGCCGACGATCTGCACCTCGAAGCGCGAGAACAGCATGCGCCGGTTCGCCATCTCGAACACCAGCGCATTGAGCCAGTCCACCAACAGCCGTTCGCGATCCGCGCCGCGGCAGTCGATCGCCACCGGCTGCTGCGCGCGCACACCCGCGGGATCGGTGATGACCGCGGTGAGCGCAAGCGCGGCCTGCTCGAAGGCCTGCTCCAGGCTGTTGCCGATGCCACGCACGCCGATGTCGGCCCTGTGCTCGAAATGTTCCCAGCGCGGCAGTACGGCGGCGACGTCCGCGGCGCGCAGGTCCATCACGAGTGCGTCCCGCATAACTGCCACGCTGCATCCGCAACTGGCGCGATTCCCGCGACCGTCCGCACTGCCCGAGGCATCTGCTCGCTCCGCCGCCGCCCGATGACCACGCTGCGCCCATTGCGCAGTTTCATGCTCGCGCTGCCGGGCTGCCGGCACACTGACCTGCGTCAGCATGCGCGCAGCCGGCGCCGCTTGACGCAGGTCAAGGTGGCGGACCGGGCCGCCGCGTAGAAACTGCGCGACGGATATCCCCGCCTGCGTGTCGCCACCTGGCGCCCATGGAACCTGCCGCGACGTCTCAATCCGCGCCACCCCCGCGCCGCTGGCCGGCGATCGCGGCGCTGCTGTTCGCGCTGGTCTGGCTCGCCTGTGCGTGGAAGCCCTGGTTTCCACAGGACTGGGCGCTGGAGAACGTGCTGTCGCTGCTGACCGCGTGGTGGCTGCTGCGCCGCCACCGGCGCGCGCCGTTGAGCGACCTGTCCTATGCGCTGCTGCTGGCATTCGGCATCGCCCACGAAGTCGGCTCGCACTACACCTACGCCGAGGTGCCGTACGACGCATGGCTCCAGGCGCTGTTCGGTGCGCCGCTCGGCCCCGCACTGGGATTCGAACGCAATCACTACGACCGGCTGGTGCATTTCCTGTTCGGCCTGCTGTGCTACCGGCCGTTGCGGGAACTGCTGGCCAGCCAGCTGCCGACGACCTCGGCGGCGTCGCGCTGGGTTCCGGTCACGATTGCCGGCACGATCTCGCTGAGCTACGAGATCGTCGAGTGGTTCGCGGCGGTGCTGTTCGGCGGCGACCTGGGGCAGGCCTATCTGGGCACGCAGGGCGATGTCTGGGACGCGCAGAAGGACTCCGGGCTCGCCCTGCTCGGCGCGCTCGTCGCCGCCGCGCTCGGCATCGTGGCGGACCGGGTACGGCGGCATCTGATCCAGGTCAGTGCCGACGCGCAGCGACCGCCCTAGCGTGGATGCACACGATCCGCCGACCGAGAACCGCGATGGCCCAGACGCCCGCCGAGAAGTACGCCGAACTGTCGATCAAGCTCAAGCGGCGCTACCAGCGGCTGTGGCGCGAGGTCCGCAGCGAACTGGCGCGCGCCGACGCCGAGAACTACCAGGACACCGCCGGCGAGACGCACGATGCCGGCGACCAGTCGGTCGCCGACGTCGTGGTCGATGTCAATCTCGCCGACGTGCACCGCGACATCGGCGAGATGCGCGAGATCGAGGCGGCTCTGGGCCGGCTCGTGGAGGGCAGCTACGGCACCTGCATCGACTGCGGCGGCGAGATCCCGGTGCAGCGGCTCTACGCCAATCCGGCTGCGGCGCGCTGCGCACCCTGCCAGACCCGCTACGAACAGCTGCACGTGCCGTCGGTGGGTCCGAGTCTGTAGCGGAGTGCGGCGATGCGCTTCAAGAACCGCGCGGAAGCCGGACGCCTGCTCGGCGCGATTCTCAAGAACCACGTGCACAAGCCGGCGATCGTCTATGCGCTGCCGCGCGGCGGCGTGCCGGTGGCCATCGAGGTCGCGCGCGCACTCGATTTGCCGATGGACCTGGTGATTCCGCGCAAGCTCGGCCATCCGTGGCAGCCGGAGTACGCGATCGGCGCCGTCACCGAAACGGGCGAGCCGGTGTGCAACGAGGACGAACTGCGCCACGTCGATCGCGAATGGTTCAAGGCCAAGGTCGCCGCCGAACGCGCCGAGGCGCACCGCCGGCGCGCGCTGTATTGCGGCGGCCGGCCGCGCATGTCGGCCAGGGACCAGTGCGCGGTGCTGGTCGATGACGGCGTCGCCACCGGCCTGACGCTGCAGGCCGCGGTGCAGGAGGTCCGAGCCGACCATCCCGCGCGCCTGATCGTGGCCGTGGGCGTGGCGCCGGCCGACACCGCCGAGCGCTTCCGCACGCTGGTGGACGACTTCGTCGCCGTGCAGATCCCCGAGTACTTTCAGGGCGCCGTGGGCGCCTACTTCGAGGATTTTCACCAGCTCAGCGACGACGATATGCTCGATGCGATGAAAACGCTGCGCGCGAACACCGGGGGCGATTCGAGATGAGCGCAACCGCGACGGGCGTCCGCATCGAACTCGCCGACGCCACGCTGGCCGGTGATCTGGGCCTGCCCGATCGCGCGCGCGGCCTGGTGGTGTTCGTGCACGGCAGCGGCAGCAGCCGCCACAGCAGCCGCAACCGCTTCGTCGCCTCGACCTTGGTCGATCGGGGCTTCGCGACGCTGCTGTTCGATCTGCTCACCGAAGCCGAGGACCGCGATGACGAGACACGCTTCGACATCCCGCTGCTGACACGGCGCCTGCTCGGCGTCACCACCTGGCTGCGCAAACGGGACGACGTCGGCGCGCTGGCGCTCGGCTACTTCGGTGCCAGCACCGGCGCGGCCGCGGCGCTCCATGCCGCAGCCACGCTCCAGTCCGAGGTCCGCGCGGTGGTCTCGCGCGGCGGCCGCCCGGACCTCGCGCTCGACAGCCTGCCGCGCGTCACCGCACCGACGCTGCTGATCGTCGGCGGCGCCGACGAGGAGGTCATCCACCTCAACCAGCAGGCCTATGCCGCGCTGCACTGCCCGAAAGAACTGGCGGTCGTGGCCGGCGCGACCCATCTGTTCGAGGAACCCGGGGCGCTGGATCAGGTCGCCGAACTGGCCGGCGACTGGTTCGGGCAGCACTTCTCCGGAGTCGCGCGCCCAGGCTGACCGATGCCGGTGCGCAACGCCGACATCGCGGCGGTGTTCGACGAGATCGCCGACATCCTCGAAGTCGAGGGGGCCAATCCCTACCGCATTCGCGCCTACCGCAACGCCGCACGCACGGTCGGCGCCTACGGTCAGGACATCGCGGCGCTGCTCGGCGGCGGCGGCACGCTGCCCAAGCTGCCCGGCATCGGCGCCGACCTGTCCGCGAAGATCGCCGAGATCGCGGCAACCGGAACCTGCGCGCTGCGCGAACGCCTGCGCAGGGAAATACCGGCGACGCTGGTCGCACTGCTGCAGGTCGCCGGCATCGGACCCAAGCGCGCCAAGCTGCTCTACCACGACCTGGGCATCGAGACAGAGGCACAGCTGCTGGAGGCCGCGCGCGCCGGTCGCCTGCGGCGCGTGCACGGCTTCGGCGAGAAGACCGAGCGCAAGCTGATCGACGCGCTGCAGACCCGGCTCGCATCGGACCGGCGCGTACCGATCGGCCACGCCGCGGTGGCGGTCGATGACCTGCTCGCCGCACTGCGCGCCTGCAGCGGTGTGCGCAGCATCACCGTCTGCGGCAGCTTCCGGCGCATGCGCGACACGGTCGGCGACATCGACCTGCTGGCGGTCAGCGAACGACCCGCAGCGGTGATGCGCTGTTTCACCGGACACGCCAGCGTGCGCGACGTGCTGGCCCAGGGGCCGGCGCGCGCGACCGTGGTGCTGCGCTCCGGCCTGCAGGTCGATCTGCGCGCGATCGCACCCGAATCGGCCGGCGCGGCGCTGGTCTATTTCACGGGTTCCAAGGCGCACAACATCGCGGTCCGCCGCATCGCACAGCAACGCGGCCTGAAGCTCAACGAGTACGGAGTGTTCCGCGGCACGCGCCGCATCGCCGGCGAGACGGAAGCGTCGGTCTACCGCGCGCTCGGCCTGCCGCTGATTCCGCCGGAGCTGCGCGAGAACCGCGGCGAGATCGAGCTCGCCGCGCAAGGCCGTCTGCCGGAGCTGATCGGGCGCAAGGATCTGCGCGGCGACCTGCACGTGCACACGCGCAGCAGCGATGGCACCGCCGACCTCGCCGTCATGGCCGAAGCCGCGCGCAGCGCCGGGCTGGAATACCTGGCGATCACCGATCACTCCCGGCACCTGCGCATCGCGCACGGACTCGACGAGAAGCGCCTGCTGCGGCAGATGGCCGAGATCGACGCACTCAACGCGCGTCTCGAGGGCATCACGCTGCTCACGGGCGTCGAGGTGGACATCCTCGAAGACGGCCGCCTCGACCTGCCGGACCGTGTGCTCGCGCGTCTCGACGTCGTCGTCGGTGCCGTCCACGATCATCTCGGCCTGCCGCGCCGCCGGCAGACGCAGCGCCTGCAGCGTGCGCTCGCGCACCCGCATCTGCGCATCCTCGCGCACCCGACCTGCCGCCTGATCGGCGAACGCGAGCCGATCGACGTGGACATGTCCGTGGTCATCGCCTGTGCCGCCGAGCACGGCCGCTGGCTGGAACTCGATGCCCAGCCGCTGCGCATGGACCTGACCGACCGCGACTGCGAACAGGCACACGCGCAGGGGGTACGCATCAGCATCGCCAGCGACGCACACGGCCCGCGCGACTTCCTGTGGCTGGACTACGGCGTCGGCCAGGCGCGGCGCGCCGGCCTGCGCGCGAGCGATGTCGTCAACACCTGGCCGCTCGCGGCGCTGCGCAAGGCGCTGCGTTGATTGATCCAGGTCAGTGCGGGGCTGCCGGTGCTGCGCTGAACATCGAGGCGCAGCGCGGCCATGGGCTGTGCCGTTGTTCGTTTTCCGATTCCGGGAGGCTGCCATGTCGCATCACAAGCCCCATGCGCACCGGCGCACGCGCGCCGCCCGATCCGCAGCGACGCCGCCGGATCGCGTGGACGACACCGAGGCCTCGGCGCAGGCCACCGGGCCTGGCGCCCGGCCCGACGGCGAGCTGCGCGAACGCATGATCGCCGAGGCCGCCTACTACCGCGCGCTCAACCGCGGCTTCAACGGCGGCGACCCGAACGACGACTGGTTCGCGGCCGAGCGCGAGATCGACGAACGCTTCGGCATCGAGCGCTGACCGGGCGCAGGCCGCGCCACGTCCATCAGCAGCGCCGTTGCGCGACATGAACCGGTCGCCGACCGGCGTCAACGGAGAATCGACATGGCCATGAACAAGTTGCGGGACTATCTCGACGCACATCATGTCCGTTACGCGGTGATCAGCCATTCGCCGGCCTACACGGCGCCGGAGATCGCCCAATCGGCGCACGTTCCCGGCAAGCAGCTGGCCAAGACCGTCATCGTCAAGGTCGATGGCCGCCTGGTGATGGCGGTGCTGCCCTCGACCCAGCACGTGCACACCGAAGCGATGCGCAAATCCATCGGCGCGCAGGAAATCGTGCTGGCATCCGAATCCGAGTTCGCGGGCCGCTTTCCCGACTGCGAACCCGGCGCGATGCCGCCATTCGGTCATCTCTACGGCATCGAGGTGTTCGTCTCACCGCGCCTGGCCGAGGACGAGATGATCTGCTTCAACGCCGGCAATCACCGCGAGCTGATCCGCATGAGCTATGCGGACTTCGAGCGGCTGGCGCAGCCGGTGCCGCTCACGTTGTAGAAGCCGTCATTCCCGCGAACGCGGGAATCCAGGGTTCATGCCGTGTTCCCTGGATGCCCGCCTGCGCGGGCATGACGGCTACGTCAGATCTTCTCGACACGCACCGCAGTGCGCTTGTACTCCGGCGTGCCGACCAGGCGGTCGCGCACCGGCGAGGTCAGGCGGTTGACGAAACGCCGCGCGTCGTGGAAGGACGCGAACAGCTCCCCCGGTTTCACCGTCGCGCTGACCCGCAGCGGCAGCTCGACCGCACCGTGACGGCTGATCACGCGCACGGTCTGTCCGTCCACCAGCCCCATCCGCTGTGCATCTTCCTCGCCGATGTCGAGCACGTCGGTCGGCTGCAGCGCGGTCTGCGGCGTGCGCGCGCTCATCGTGCCGGCGTTGAAGTGATACAGCGTGCGGCCGGTGTTGAGCAGCAGCGGGAAGTCCGCGTCGCACTGCTCGGGGCTGGGCACGTGGTCGATCCGCCGCAGCGCGGCGCGTTCGAAGCCGGCGAATCGGTCGATGTGCAGCACCGGCGTGCCCGGATGCTGCTCGTCCGGGCACGGCCAGTGCGGATTCTCGCGTTCCAGCCGCGCATACGACAGGCCGGCGCCGCCGGGCCAGACCGCACGCACCTCGTCCCAGATCGCCTGCGGCGACGCGAAGTCGAAACCCGTGCCATCGCCGACACGGCGCGCGAGCTCACGCAGGATCCACCAGTCCGGCCGCGCCTGGCCCGGCGCGTCGAGCGCCTTGCGGATACGCTGCACGCGCCGGTCCGAGTTCATGAACGTGCCGTCGCGCTCGATCCACGATGCGGCCGGCAGGAACACGGTGCCGAATGCCTTCGCCGTCTCGTTCAGGTACAGATCCTGGACGATCAGCAGATCGAGCTTGTCCAGCGCCGCGGCGGTGGCCTGCGCATTGGCCAGCGTCAGGTAGATGTCGTAGCCGAAGGCCCATAGCGCGTGCAGGCGCCCGTCCGCCGCGGCGTCGATCATCTCCATCAGGTTGAGGCCGCGGCGCGCCGGCAGCGGTCGGCCCCACACGGCTTCGCAGCGCGGTGCGCCCTGCTGGAACGACTGACCACCGGGCAGTGTCGCCGGGTCACAGCCCATGTGCGCGCCGCCCTGCACGTTGTTCTGGCCGCGCAGCGGATTGATGCCCGCGCCGGGCCGGCCGAGATTGCCGGTCAGCAGTGCGAGGTTGATCAGGCACATCACGCCTTCGGCACCCTGCAGGTGCTCGGTCGTGCCCAGGCCGTGGAAGCACATCGCCGGTCCGTGGCTTGCGTAAAGCCGCGCCGCGGCGCGGATCTGTCCGGCCCCCACGCCGCAGCGCTGCGCGACCCGTTCCGGCGCGTAGTCGCGGATGAACGCGGAGAAGGCGTCGAAGTCATCGACACGCGCGCTCAGGTAGGCCGCATCGACCAGGCCCTCCTCGACGATGGTCGCGGCCAGCGCGTTGAGCAGCAGGACATTCGTGCCCGGCGTCAACGCCAGATGCAGCTCGGCGTAGTCGGCCAGCTCGATGCGGCGCGGGTCGATGACGATCAGGCGCGCACCGCGGCGCACCGCCTGCTTGATGCGCGCGCCGACCACCGGAT
Organism: Fontimonas sp. SYSU GA230001; assembly: GCF_040066175.1. Taxonomy (NCBI): domain Bacteria; kingdom Pseudomonadati; phylum Pseudomonadota; class Gammaproteobacteria; order Nevskiales; family Nevskiaceae; genus Fontimonas; species Fontimonas sp. SYSU GA230001. Next base: position 38,695 of record NZ_JBEAAM010000027.1, on the reverse strand, counting down.
GGCACTCGGTCGGATTGCAGCCGCACAGCAGGATCGTCGCCGCCTGCTCGATGTCGTCGAAATGATTGGTCGCCGCGCCGGTGCCGAGCATGTCCTTCAGCGCCTTGGCCGAGGGCGTGTGGCAGACGCGCGCGCAGGTATCGACGTTGTGGGTGCCGAGCGCGACGCGCGCGAGCTTCTGCATCAGGTAGTTTTCCTCGTTGGTCGCGCGCGCCGAACCGAGCAGGCCGATCGCATCCGGACCGGCACGATCGCGGATCGCGCGCAGCTGCGCGGCGGTGAAGTCCAGCGCCTCGTCCCAGGATACTGGCTGCCACTCACCCTCGCGGCGGATCATCGGCGTGGTCACACGGTCCGGCGCGGTCACGAATTCCCAGGCATAGCGTCCCTTCACGCACAGGTGCCCGCGGTTGACCGGCGCGTCCGCGGGACGGATCTGCACGATGCGGTTGTCGCGCGTGCCGACGTCCATCTGGCAGCCGACGCCGCAGTACACGCAGGTGGTGCGGGTCCAGCGCTCGGCGTTCTCGACGCTGCGCTTGTCGTGGAGCGCGCCGCTCGGGCAGGTATCGACGCAGGCGCCGCAGGCGACGCAGCCGGACTCGATCAGGGTCTGGCCGACGCGCGGCGCGATGCGTGTCTGCGGACCGCGCCCCCAGATCTGCCACACCGACTGGCCCTGCACCTCGTCGCAGATGCGCACGCAGCGGTCGCAGTGGATGCAGCGCGTCATGTCCACGCCCAGGTACGGGTGCGTGTCGTCCACGAACCGCGTCGCACCCGTGGGTACCGATCCGCCGACCTCGATGCCGTAGCCGGTCAGCAAGCGATGCAGCGGCAGCTGCGGTTCGGCCTCGACCGCCGCCGCCGGATAATCCACCGCCAGCAGTTGCAGGTTGGTGCGCCGCAGCCGTTCGAGCGCCGGCGTATGCGTATGCACGACCATGCCTTCCACGGCCGGCTCGGCGCAGCTCGCCACCGGACGCGCATGCCCCTCGACCTCGACCACGCACAGCCGGCAGCTGCCGTAGGACTGCAGGCGCGCGTCGTGGCACAGATGCGGCACGCCGACACCGGCCGCCTCCAGTGCCGCAAGCAGGGTCTGCCCGTCGGCGCAGACGACCTCGCGGCCGTCGATGGTCAGGCGAGGCATGCGCGCAGCTCCTGCGGAAAGTGGCGTTCCAGCGACATGGCGAACTCGGCGAGCCCGCGGCCGTGACCGCACAGGCTCGTCGCCGCCAGCGCCTCGATGCGCGCCGCGTACTCGCGCGCGTCGCCGCGCACGCCGCCCGGCTCGCGCTCGAACATTGCGGCGATCCGCGGCGTGCCGCGGTGACAGGGCACGCAGCGTGCGCAGGACTCGGACGCGCCGAAGCGGAACACCTGCGCGGCGATCTCCGCGATCGCGCTGTCGTCGGCAAAGGCGATGACGCCGCCGTGACCGACCGCGCCGCCCACCGCCGCCATCTCCTCGAAGCCCAGGCGCGTGTCCAGCAGCGCCGGCGGCAGCAGTCCGGCCAGCGGCCCGCCGACCATCAGCGCGCGCAGCACGCCGCGCCGCAGCCCGCCGCCGATGTCCTCGACCAGTTCGCGCAGCGGCAGACCGAATTCGACCTCGACCACACCCGGCGTGCAGAACAGCGAGTTCAGCGACAGCAGCTTGGTGCCGCGGCTGCGCGAGAAGCCGAGCGCGGCGTAGGCCTGCGCGCCGTGCTCGACGATCCACGGCACCGCACACAGGGTCTCCACGTTCTGGACCAGGGTCGGCGCACCGAACAGGCCGCGTTCGGCGACGCGCGGCGGCTGCAGCCGCGCCTGCGCGCGGCGGCCCTCGATCGAGTTCAGCAGCGCGGTTTCTTCGCCGGCGACATAGCTGCCCTGGCCGATCACCAGCCGCAGCTCGAAGCCGGCGAGCCATCCGGCCGCCTGCGCCTCGTCGATCGCGGCCGTCAGCACGCGGGCCGCGCGCGGGTATTCCTTGCGCAGATACACATAGCCGCGCGGCGCGCCGATCGCGTGCGCGGCGATGCTCAGGCCCTCGATCAGCCGGAACGGATCGTGCTCGATCAGCGCGCGGTCGGAATAGGCCCCGGCGTCGCCTTCGTCGGCGTTGGCAACGACCACCCTGTCGGCGGCGGCCTGCGCGGCCACCGCGGCCCACTTGCGTCCGGTCGGAAAACCGGCACCGCCGCGGCCGCGCAGACCGGACGCCTCAATGCACCCGATCAGCGCGTCGGCGGCCAGCGCCCGTGCGCGCTCCAGCGCGCGGCCACCGCCGAGCCGTCGATAGGCGTCTAGGTCGGTCGCGCCGCCGGCGAGGATGCGCTCCAGCAGCACCGGCGCGCGCGCGCGCACGCGGATCGGCGCTTCCGCGCCCGCCGCGTCGGCCGCGGCGGGCGCACGATGGCACTGACCCAAGCAGTACAGGCGCGGCTCGCGCTGCGCGGCCTGCCAGCGCGCGGGATCATCGGTGCGCGCGGCGAAGCAGGCCAGCCCCGCGCAGGCGTGCGGATGGCCCGGCCGCTCGTCGCGCAGGTGGTAGAAGCTGGCGACGTGCGCCGGCTCGCCGGTCGAGACCGTCATGGCCACAGGTCGCGAGCTAGTGACGCCGGCGCCGCATGCGGCCGGTCGGCCGCGCATACAGTGCCTCCACGGCCGGTGACTGCTCCAGCAGCTCCGCCGACAGCAAGGCCGGATCCGGCCGTGCCTCGGCCTCCGGCTCTGGCGCAGCGGTGTCGCCGCTGCGGCCATAGGGCTCGTTCCAGTCTTCCGGGCTCATGTCCGTCTCGGTCGCGCCCAGGTCATCGCGCGCGATGCCATCGAACGGTCCGGTCCAGTCCTGCGGCGCCTCGCAGCGCTCGAGCTCCTGGCCGACGAACTGCGCCAGGCGCAGCTCGTCCACCGTGCCGTCGAAGTACTGCACCTCGACCGCGCCGTCGCGCTCATCGACGGCCACCACGACGAACGCCTGCTCCGTGCCGGCGCGCCGGTACCACTGGCCCACTTCGGGGTAATCCTGTGCCATGGCTGCATGCTCGCTCGGATCTCCGCTCCGAACTTACGCCGGCCCGCGCGCGGCACGCGTTGATGCGGATCAACCCGCGCGCCGTGCGCGACCAAGCGCCCAGGCCCGGCGCATCCACTTGTGAACCTCGACCACGGCCAGCAGGACCAGCGCGAACGGCAGCAGGTCCAGCCACAGATCCAGCGTCAGCGGCTGCACCCCGAGCAGCGTGCTGAGGCCCGGCGTGTAGAGCGCGCCGACATGCAGGCCCTGCGCCGCCACGACACCGCACAGCAGGAGCGGATTGCGCAGCGGGCTGTGCGTGAACACCGAACGGGTCTCCGAGCGGCTGTTGAACACCTGCACGTTCTCGAACAGCACCATCAGCATCAAGGTCGCGTTGCGCGCCTGTTCGACGGCGTGCCCCTGCGCGAGCAGCAGCGCGTAGCACGCAAAGCCGAGACCGCCGATCACCGCGGCGGACAGCACGACGCGCTCGATCATCAGCCGGTTGAAAATGCGCTCACGCGGCGGTCGCGGCGGCTGCGACATCTCGTCTCCTTCGCCCGGCTCGAAGGCCAGCGAAACGTCCTGGATGCCGTTGGTGACCAGATTGAGCCACAGCAACTGCACCGCCAGCAGCGGCAACGGCAGGTTGGCGATCAGTGCCAGCGCGAACAGCGCGATCTCCGCCACGCCGGTGGAGATCAGCAGGAAGATCACCTTGCGGATATTGCCGTAGGCGATGCGGCCTTCCTCGACGCCGGCGACGATCGAAGCGAAGTTGTCGTCGGCCAGTACCAGGTCGGCGGTCTCGCGGGCGACGTCGGTGCCGCCCAGGCCCATCGCCACGCCCACCTCGGCGGCGCGCAGCGCCGGCGCATCGTTGACGCCATCGCCGGTGACGGCGACGAAGTGACCGGCTCGCTGCAGCGCATGGACGATCTCCAGCTTCAGCGCCGGATCGATGCGCGCGAACACCCGCGCCGCGGCCACGCTGCGGTCGAAGGCGGCAGGATCCGTCTGCAGCAGTTCCGCGAGCTGCACGCCGGTGACGACCTCCTCCGGCCGGCGCAGCAGCCCGAGCTCGGACCCGATTGCCGCAGCGGTCGCCGGATGATCGCCGGTGACCATCGTCACGACGATCCCGGCACGCCGGCAGGCCGCGATCGCCGCCACTGCCTCCGGGCGCAGCGGATCGGTCATCGCCACCAGCCCGACGAAGCACAGTCCACGCAGGTGCTCGGCGGACAGCACCTCGCCGTCGCCGAGTTGCAGCGGCGCCTCGGCGACCGCCAGCACGCGCCTTCCGGCCGAGGACAGCAGCCGCGCCTGTTCGAGGATGTCGTCCGCGACCAGCGGCGGCTCGCCGTCCACCGTCGCCATGCGCGTGCACATCGGCAGCACGGTCTCGACGGCGCCCTTGACGGCCACCCGCGAGCCGCCCGCATAGCGGTTGAGGCTGGCCGCGTAGCGGGACTCGGATTCGTAGGGGATGCGGGCGATCTCCGGGGCCAGCGCCAACGCCTCGCCGCGCCGCACGCCGGCCTTGTGCGCCAGCACCAGCAGCGCGACATCGACCGTGTCGCCGCGGCCGATCCAGGCGCCGTCGAGCTGGGCCAGCGCGGCTTCGTTGGCCAGCGCGACCGCGCGACACAGCCGGTCCAGCACCGCGGCGTGCTCGATCAGCTGAGCGCCACTCGGCAGCACGAAGGTGCCCTCGGCATCGACGCCCTCGCCGGTGACTTCCCACACCGGCTGGTCCGGCAGCTGCAGCTGGCGCACGGTCAGCTGATTGATCGTCAGCGTACCGGTCTTGTCCGAGGCGATGCAGGTGCACGAACCCAGCGCCTCGACCGCGACCAGGCGACGCACGATGACGTTGCGCCGGGCCATGCGGCGCATGCCGACCGCCAGCGCGATGGTCAGCGCGACGGGCAGACCCTCCGGAATCGCCGACACCGCCAGCGCGACCGCCATCGTGAATACTTCGGCCAGCGGCAGCCCGCGCGCGAGCGACACCGCCGCCACGGCCAACGTCGCCACGCCGACGGCAATGGCGATCAGCCGCGCGAAGCGCTCCATGCGCAGCAGCAGCGGCGGACTGGCCAGTGCCTGGCCGAGCACGGTCTCGGCGATGCGGCCCAGCTCGGTCGCCATCCCGGTGGCGACCACGACGCCGCTGCCGCGGCCGCTGGCGACCATCGTCCCCGCCAGCGCCATGTTGACGCGCTCGGCAACCGGCTGCGCGACATCCAGGACCACGTCCGCGGACTTGGCGACCGGCAGGGATTCTCCGGTGAGCAGCGATTCGTCGATGCCGAGGTTGTGTCCCGCCAGCAGCCGCAGATCCGCCGGCACGCGCGCACCCGGCTCCAGCAGCACGATGTCGCCCGGCACCAGCTGCTCGGCATCGGCGATCACGGTCTCCGCATCGCGCAGCACCAGCGCACGGGCGCTGATCAGCCCCTGCAGAGCCTGCGCGGCGCGCGCCGCGCCGTGCTCCTGCCACGCCCCGATCGTGGCATTGAGCAGCAGCACGACCAGGATGAATCCCGCGTCGGACCATGCGCCGGCCGCGAGCGACACCACCGCGGCCGCGAGCAGCACGTAGATCAGCGGACTGCGGAACTGGCGCAGGACGGTCGCAAGGAGGCCGGGCACCGGCGCGCGCGGCAGCGCATTGGGCCCGTAGCGCGACAGACGCGCACGCGCCTCTTTGCGATCCAGACCCTGCGCGGACGCGTGCAGCGCCTGCAGGATCTCCGTCGCCGCCCTGGCGTGCGGCGCGTCCACGGCGCGTTACTCGGGCATCGCCGGTTCGCGCGCTTCCTTTTCCGGCAGCTCGGTGATCGTGGCCTCGGTCAGCAGCAACACGCTAGCCACCGACACCGCGTTCTCCAACGCGATGCGCACGACCTTGGTGGGGTCGATGATGCCGGCCTCGTACATGTCCACGTAGCGGTTCGCGGCGGCGTCGAAGCCGGTGTTGTTGCTGTCGGCCAACATGCGCTGCACGACGACGCCGTCATCGACCGCCGAGTTGTCGGCGATGGTACGCGCCGGCGCTTCGAGCGCACGACGCAGGATCAGCAGGCCGGTACGCTCATCGCCGGTCGCCTCGGCTTCGAGCCTGGCGACCGCCGGCACCACGCGCAGCAGTGCGAGACCACCGCCCGGCACGATGCCTTCCGCGACCGCGGCCTTGGTCGCCGAGATCGCATCGTCGAGCGCGTCCTTCTTGGCCTTCATCTCCGCCTCGGTCGGCGCACCGACGCGGATCACCGCGACACCGCCGGAGAGCTTGGCCAGTCGCTCCTGCAGCTTCTCCTTGTCGTAGTCGCTGGTCGCCTTGTCGATCTGTGCGCGGATCTGCTGCATGCGCGCGTCGATCGCACGTTTGTCGCCGGCGCCGCCGATGATCGTCGTCGATTCCTTGTCCACCACCACGCGGTGCGCACGGCCGAGCTGACTCAGATCCACGCTCTCCAGCTGCAGCCCCAGATCCTCGGAGATCACCTGCGCGCCGGTCAGGATGGCGATGTCCTGCAGCATCTCCTTGCGGCGGTCGCCGAAGCCCGGCGCCTTGGCCGCGACGCTGCGCAGCACGCCGCGGATCTGGTTGACGATCAGCGTCGCCAGCACCTCGCCCTCGACCTCCTCGGCGATGAACAGGATCGGCTTGCCGAGCTTGGCGACCTGCTCCAGCAGCGGGATCACGTCCTTGAGCACGTTCATGCGCCGGTCGGTGACCAGCACCAGCGCCTCGTCGAGCACCGACTCCATCTTCTCGGCGTCGGTGGCGAAGTACGGCGAAACGTAGCCGCGGTCGAACTGCATGCCCTCGACGACATCCAGCACGGTCTCGGTGGTCTTCGATTCCTCGACCGTGATCACACCCTCGCCGCCGACCTTCTCCATCGCCTGCGCGATCAGCTCGCCGATCTCCGGGTCGTTGTGCGCCGAGATCGTCGCCACCTGCGCCTTCTCCAGCCGCGTCTTCACCGGCCGCGAAATGCCCTTGAGCGCCTCGACCGCCGCCTTGAGTCCGCGATCCAGCCCGCGCTTGAGATCGATCGCGCTGGCGCCGGCGACGACGTTGCGCACGCCATCGGCGAAGATTGCGTGCGCGAGGATCGTCGAGGTGCTGGTGCCGTCGCCGACCGCATCACCGGTCTTCTCGGCCGCCTGACGCAGCATCTGTGCGCCCAGATTCTCCTCGGCGTCCTCCAGGTCGATCTGCTTGGCGATGGTCACGCCGTCGTTGCAGACGATCGGCGAACCCCATTTCTTGCGGATCAGCACCGACTTCGATTTCGGCCCGAGCGTGATGCGCACGGCATCGGCGAGTTGCGTGGCCCCGCGCAGCACCTTCTCGCGGGCATCGCTGCGGAACAGGATCTTGGTATGCGCCATCGTCCACCTCCGTGGTGAGCGCCAAGATGCCGCCGCGCCCGACGGCCAGCGTTGATGCAGGTCAATCGCCGCGGGCTGCGCGGTTGAATCCGCCGAACCCGTCCCCAACAATGATCCAGCCCCCGCCGATGGCCCTGGTGTGAACGACACCCTCCCCTCCTCCGGGCCGGCCGTTCTGGCCGATCCGGTCCCCTTGTCGGATGCCGCGTTCCGGCTCGTCGCCGAAGGCGTGCGCCGGCTGTGGGCACGCATCGTCGCCGCCGACCCGGCGGCCGATAGCGGGCCGCTGCTGCTGAGCTACGACGTCCACCCGACGCCGGGCGGACCGGTGCTGATCGAGGTCAACACCAATGCCGGCGGCGTGCTGTCCGCGATCAGCGCCGCGCGCGCGGTCAACAACTGCTGCCCGGACTGCGAGCAGGACCGACTGCGCGCGCGCCTGCTCGAACTGTTCAAGCGCGATCTCCTCGGACCCGATCCGGACCACTGCGGCATCGTCGCCATCGTCGATGACCACCTCGCGTCGCAGCCGCTGCTCGGCGAGATGCAGGCGCTGGCCGCGCTGATGCGCCCGCACGCCGACGACGTGCGCGTGCTCGATGCCGGGGAACTGCGCTACGAGGGCGGCCGCCTGCGCCACGGCGCGACGGCCATAGACCGCGTTTACTGGCGCAGCACGGACTTCACGATCGAAGACCCCGAACACGCCGCCGTGCGCCGCGCGCTCGACGCCGGCGCGATCACGCTCGCGCCGTCGCCGGACGCCTGGCGCGCCATCGCCGACAAGCGCCGCTTCGTCGAGTGGTCGCACGCGCCCGAACTGTCCCGCGATGCCGGCAGCGGCCTGACGTTCCGCATCGCCCAGACCGTGCCGATGGCCACGCAAACGCTCGACGCCTGGTACGCCGAGCGCCGCGACTGGGTGTTCAAGCCGGTATCCGGGCACGCCAGCAAGGGCGTGTATGTCGGCAAGAGCATCAGCCGTTCCAGGCTCGCCGAGCTGCCGGCCGGGGACTACCTCGCCCAGCGCTACGCACCGCACCCGGTCATCGACCGCAACGGCCAGCCGTGGAAGTACGACGTGCGCTTCTTCGCCGACCGCGGCGAGATCATCGGCGCCGCCGCCCGCGTGTTCCAGGGCCAGGTCGTCGGCCTGCGCACCCCCGGCAGCGGCTTCGCACCGGTGCGCATCGGCGACACCTGCTGCCTGACCGGTGCACTACTGGACGTCGCTGCTCGATGAGTTATACCCCGTAATCACGGACGGTTTGAAAAGAGCTGAAGACATCGACTCTGACTCTGCGTCTCAGAGCCGCATTCCGGGGCGGTGGCGCGAAAGGACTCGCGGCGACGACCGCTACCGCACGGTGAAACGCACCGGCGGGGTCGTCAGCGGCGCGTCGCCGGCATCGACGCTGGCGTAGAGCACGTGTTCGCCGCGCACGAGCGGCCATGGCCAGCGCGGCTCGCGGCTCTCGCCGGCCAGCCGGCCATCCACATACCAGCGCACGCGCTGCGCGGGCTGCGCCCAGGCGAGTTCGAACTCGATGGCTTCGAGCACGTCGGGAATGCGCGGATCGCGGGCGAGCTGCAGGCCGTCGTAAGGCTGCACCAGCTGCGGCCGCTGCGGCAGGCGCGGATCTTCGGCGGCAGCCAGCGCCGGGACATCCGGACGCTCGGCGCGCACCGGCGCCGCCTCGCCCAGCCGCGCGAGCAAGCTGCGCGCGAGCAGTGCGGGTCCGCGTGCGCCGCTGACGCCGTCGGTGGCGCGGCCGGACAGATCGCCGATCCAGACGCCGACCAGGTACTGGCCGTTGTAGGCGAGGGTCCAGGCATCGCGGTAGTCGGACGAGGTGCCGGTCTTGACCGCGGTCAGTGCCGGATAGCGCAGCACGCCGCCGTCGCCGAACTCGAGCCGGCGCGCGGCCGGGTCGGACAGGATGTCGTTGATCGCGCGCGCGGCCGTTGCGGCGATCACGGCGCGTTCGACGCGCGGCTCGCGCCCGTCCTCGAACAGCGTCAGCGGCAGCCAGCGCCCTTCGCGGGCCAGCGCGCTGTAGGCCTGCACCAGTTCGTAGAGCGTCAGCTCGCCGTTGCCGAGCGCGAGCCCGTCGCCGTAGATCGCGGCGCCGCGGTCGAGGCTGGTCACGCCCAGCGCGCGCAGACGTTCGAGAAAGCTGCCGGCACCGACGAACTGCAGCGCCTTCACCGCCGGGATGTTCAGCGAGTTGCCGAGCGCCTCGCGCACACTCAGCTCGCCGTAATGGATGCGGCTGTAGTTGCGGTATTCATGCAGGCCGTGATTGACGCGCTCGGCCAGCGGCGCGTCAGCGACGCGCGTGTCCGGCCCCCAGCCGTGTTCGAAGGCCAGTGCATACAGCAGCGGCTTGAGCGTCGAACCGGGCTGGCGCGGCGCAGTCACGGCGTCGATGCCGACGGTGTCCGGATGGCGCGGATCGGCGACCACCCAGGCGCGCACGCGGTTGTCGTCGAGATCGACGACCAGCAGCGCGCCCTGCGCCGCTCCCTCGCCGCGCAGGTCACGCACGCGTTCTTCGAGAAAGCGCGCCGCGTCGGCCTGCAGCGCGGCGTCGAGGCTGCTGCGCAGCGGCTCGCGCAGCGGCAGACCGAGACGCGCGGCGCGTGCGCGCACCGCAGCCGCGAAATGCACCGCGCGCAGGTCGGCCGGTGCGCGCGCGAGGACCAGCGCCGGCACCGCATCGACGGCGTTCGCCGGCAGAACCCCCTGCTCCACCAGATGATCCGCGAGCCGCGTGACGCCGGCCGCCAGCTGCGCCGGCTCGCCGCGCGCGAGGCGCGAGGGCGCGCGCAGCAGCACCGCGAGCGCGAGCGTCTCCGCCGGCGCCAGCGTGTCGAGGCTGCGGCCGAAGTAGTACTGCGCGGCCTGCGCGACGCCGCGGCGGTTGGCGCCGTAGGGCACCTGGTTGAGATAGAACTCCAGGATTTCCGGTTTCGAGTAGCGCGCTTCGAGCCGCAGCGCCTCGAAGCCTTCGACCCAGCGCGACCACAGGGTGCGCGGCCGCGGATGCAGCAGGCGCACGACCTGCTCGCTGATCGTGCTCGCGCCGCGCAGGCTGCGCCCCGCCCGCAGGTTCTGCCAGACCGCGGCGGCGCGGGCGCGCCAATCGACACCGTGATGCGTCCAGAAGCGCCGGTCCTCGGCGCCGACCACGGCGGCGCGCAGCAGCGGCGGGATGCGCTCCAGCGGCAGGCGCGCCGGATTCCAGTCGCCGTCGTGGCGCAGCGGCAGCAGCTCGCCGCTGCGGTCGAGGATCGGCGGCGCGGCGCCCTGGTCGGGCGGTGCGAGGCGATCGGGCAGCGGGCGCTGCGCGATCAGCGTCGCCAGCAGCAGCGCGAGCAGCCCGACGCCGCAGGCACGCAGCAGCGCGCGGCTGCGCCCGGTCACGGCGCCGCCTCCTCGACGATCAGCCGCGCGGACACGCCGTTGCCGAAGACGTCCGGATCGTACATCTGCTCGGCGTGCGGACGGCCGATGGCAAATTCGCCGGTCGCCACCGCCTGCCCGACCCAGACCAGCCGGTGCCGGCCCTGCGGCAGCCACTCGGCGTAGTGGCGCACAGCGTCGAAGCGCAGCTCGCGGTGGTAGAACGGATACGGGTAGGCGCTGCCGGACGCGAGCGCCTGCGCATCGATCCCGGACGCCGTGGCCAGATCCGGGTTCAGCGGCTCGATGCCGCCGGGCACCGGGTCATCGACGACGACATAGGTCATCCACGCCGGCGCATCGACGGTGAGTTCGACCTTGAGCAGCTCGCCGCGCCGCAGCCGCAGCGGCGGCTCCAGCGTCTGCCACCGGCCGTCGCGCTGCACTGCGTAGCTGCGCTGCATGCCCAGGCCGGCACTGAGCGCAGGCCGGTCGTCGGCTTCGACGTACTGCACGCGCGTCGTCAGGTACGCACGCCCCTGCCCGTCGGCGGTGACCGCAACCTGCTGCGGCGCAGGTCCCGCCGTATCGAGTGGGTGTGTGAGCGTCTGCACCGGACCGGGCACGACGCGCACCGTGCCCAGCGCCGCATCGCCGAGCCTCGCGTCGATGCGCAGGTCCGGCGGCTCGGCCTCGTAGGCATTGGCGTAGTCGAGCAGCGCACGCGCGCAGAACAGGTTCTCCTGAGTGTTGGCCCAGTGCGTCTTGGTGCCGCGCGCGGACAGCACGTGGCGCACCAGCTTGAACGGCAGCTCGCCGAGGCCCGGACGCTCGTCGTCGGCGATCAGCGCCGACAGCGCCGCGCAGTTGGAGCGCATCGCGCTGCCGAGCAGCCAGTTCCAGTCCGCGTCGCGCTCGTCCTGCAGCGACATCCGGCCCGCGGACTCGTTGGCGCGCGACAGCACGCGGTTGCGCGCCGCCTGCGCCGCGGCGCCGCCGTTCTCGACCTGCTGCGCGGCGCGCAGGAACAGCGCCTCCCCGAACAGGCCCATGCGCGGCAGCTGCGGCGCATGGCGCGCGATCTCGCGCGCATCGACCGCGCCGCGCGCCGCCAGCGCGGCGAGCACGACCGCGCGCAGCTGCGCGCGCGCCTCGCCGCTGCCGTAGCCGATCGCCGCCGGCTCCTCGCGCAGCAGGCGTTGCAGATAGGCGTCGAGCTTGTCCCACACTGCCGTCGGCGGCCGATGGCCGAGTGCCTGCATCCAGCCGAAGGCCAGCCCGGTGAACGCGGACAGGTAGGGACTGACGTAGGCGTCGCCGGGGACGAAGAACGCCATGCCGCCGTTGGGCGCCTGGAACGCCGCGGCCTCGTCGAGCGTGGCCTGCGGCAGCGCATCGGCCTGCGGCCAGTCGAAGACGGCGCCGAAGCGCGCGCGCAGCGGTCCGTAGTGCGCCGCCATCACCGCCTTGCTCAGACGCTGCTCCCAGCACAAGTAGGGATAGTCGCGCAGGTAAGCGAAGGCGCCGTCGAGCGGACCGACCAGCGTCGGCGCGATCTGCAGCTCCAGGCGCCGCGACCGCGCGTCCGCCGGCACCGCGATCGCCTGTTGGATGCGCGCACCACCGGCCAGGCTGGCGAGATCGGCGGCGCTGGTCGACACGCGCGGCGCGCGCACCGGCACGGTGTGCGCGAGGGCATCGCGGTCGCCGGCGTCACCGGCACGCGCGGAAAAGCGCAGCGGTTCGGCGCCCACCACCTCGACCGGCAGGCTCACGGTCTGGCGCTCGAAGGACTCCAGCGTCACGCTCCTGCGCAGCCGGCCTTCGGCGCCGCCCTGCACGTCGATCTCGACGTCGAGCGTGCGCCGCTTCGCATCGCGGTTGAGCAGCGTGAACGCGGCGTCGAAGCGGTCGCCGGCCGCGACCAGGTTGGGCATGGCCGGACGCAGCTCGGTGGGCTTGGACACCTTCACGCCGTTCTGTCCGAGGCCCATGCGGTCGGTCGGCGTGGTCGCCAGCGCGAGCACGCGCCAGCCGGTGAGCTGGTCCGGCAGCGTGAACGAGAACCGCGCGCGGTTCTGCGCATCGGCCGGCAGTGCGGGATTCCAGTAGGCGACGAAGCGCTCGATCGAGCGCAGCGACAGATCGGCGCCGCCGTCGCCGCCGGGACTGGCGCCCTTCTTCTCGAACTTCTGCCGGCCGACCAGCCGCGTCAGCAGGCTGTAGTTGGCCAGATCGAGCGGGTCGAGCGTCGTGAAGCCCTTGAGCGGATCGAAGTGGTCGGCGCCGCCGCGGATCAGGTCGAACACCGCCTCGTCGAGCACCGCCACGGCGAACTCGATCGGCTGACCGTCCGCATGCAGCGGCCGCGCCTGCAGCGCGACCTCGACGGTCTCGCGCGGCCGGTAGAGCGCGCGCGCCGGCTCGACGTCCACGGCGATGCGCCGGTACGGCTCATCGACGGTGAGCGTCGCGTAGCCAAGGCGGAAGGTCGGCTTGCCCAGATCGACGGCGCCCTTGAGCGGCGGCTCGACGCGCGGCGAGACGACGACGACCGAGACGTAGCCGCCGGGCACGAACTCCGGCTTCACCGGGATCTCGATCACCGGCGCCGGGCCGCCGAGCAGCTGCACACGCTGTTCGAGCACGCCGTAGCGCTCGACGCTGATCAGCGCACGCGCGCCGGGGAACGGGTTGCGGACCATGAAGCGTGCGGTCTCGCCGACCTTCCAGCGCGCGCGCTCGGCGCGCAGCTCCAGGCTGTAGTCCGGCCGCTCCTCCCACAGCACTTCGCTGCGGCCCTGCGCGTAGAGCCAGCTGCGCGACTCGTGCAGCCGGTCCTGGCTGTCGCGCACCAAGGCGATCACGCGGTACTCGCCGGCGGCGTCCGGGATGAAGCGGCAGATCATGCCGTCGCGCGTCGAGCGGCCCTTGCAGGTTTCGACGCGGATCCATTCGTGGCTGTAGCGCGTCAGATAGGCGTTGCCGGCGCCCTTCACGCGCGCGCCGCGCGTATGCTTGCGCTCGATCTTGACGTAGTACGGCACGCCGGCCATCGGCGTGCCGCCGGCGTCGATCACCAGCGCGCCGACCTCGGCCGGCCGGCCCTCGCGCGCGACCCAGGTCTCGTCGCGCAGGCCGATGTAGCGGTCGCGGCCCTGGTACGGCAGGCTGCCGGTCGCGGCGATGCTGCGGCCGCGGTCGTCGAACACGCTGCCTTCGAGCACGATGCGGCCATGGCGCACGGCGCTGTCCGGCGGCACGGCCAGCGCGCCCTGCCACTGCCCCTGCGCGTCGAGCCGGTCGGCGCGGTCGAGCAAGGGCGCGGGCTCGCGCGCATCCGGCGCGAACACGTCGTACTGGTAGGTCCTCGCCAGCGGATGCTCGACGTTGAGCGGCGTCGCCTCGATGCGCGCGAGCACGCGCAGCCTGGCGTTGGCGAACGGACCGCCGCCGTGCAGCCGTGCGGAGACGGCGGCCAGCGGCGCATCGCCGGGCCGCGCCACGGTGGCGCGCAGCTCGGCGCCGACGCGGAACGGCGCCGGCACGAAGTCGGCGACCAGCACGCGCAGCGGTTCGAGCGGGGCGTCGCTGTACGAGGGCGTGAGCGCGAAGCGGTACCAGCCGACCGCAGCGCCCTTCGCCAGCGTGAACTCGCCGTCGAGCGCGCCGAAGCGGCTCAGCACCACGTCCTTGCGCTCATGCACCACCGTGCCGGTCGGATCGGAGACGCTCAGCGCATAAGTGCCGGACGGCGGCGCGGCGAGCGTGCGGCCAGCGTCGTCGCGCACGTAGAGCTTGTACTGCACGGTGTCGCCGGCGCGGTACACGCCCTGCGCGGTCGTGCCCCAGGCGCGCAGGTGCCCGTGGCGTTCGCGCCGCCACGCCGAGATCTGCTCGCGCGACGCGCGCCAGGTATCGACCGAGAACTCGTATTCCAGCGGCAGCAGCGCGAAGTCGCCGTCCTTGCGCACGCGCACCGCCAGCGCCTCGTCGCCGCGCTTCCAGGCGCGGTCCAGCGCCGGGTCCAGTTCCGCGCTGCCCGGCAACAGCGCGAGGCCGTCGGCGTCGGTGCGTCCGCTGGCCTTGACCGCGTCGCCGAAGCCCTCGATCACCGCGACCTCAGCATCGGCCACCGGCGCGCCGTCGTCGAAGCGCGTCACCCACACCAGCGTGTTGGCGTGGCCGAACTTGGCGTGCACCTGCCAGGGCGTGACCTGCGCGAAGAACTCGCGCGGCGGGCCGTCCGCGGGCTGCGCCGACAGCTCGCCGCGCACTGCACCCGATGTGCCGCCGCGGGCGCCGACCATGCCGCGCACGTCCAGCGGCATCGCGAACGCGAGGTTGCGCACCGGCGCGACCGGCACGCGCGTCTCCTGCCCCGCCTCGATGCCGGCCGCAGTCATGCGCGTGTAGCGTGCGACGACGGCCTGCAGGTTGGTGACGATCGCCGGGACTTCGGAGTCGATCCCGCTTTCGAGCACGGCATTGCCGTGCTCGAACACGAAGCGCGGCCGACGCGCGCCGGTGGTGATCCGCGCCTTCACCGGTGCGTCGAGGCGGCGGCCGAAGCGGTCGGTCACGCCGGCGGCGATGTCGAGCGTGTACTCGGTCTCGGCCGCCAGCGCGAACGGCAGTCCGACTGGATAAGTCCGGCCCTGACCCCGGATCACGATCACCGGGTTGTCACCTGCGTCTTCCCACGCCGCTTCTGCACCGGCGCCGCGGCCGGCGAACGGGTCCGGATCGATGCGCAGGCGCGGCCGCAGCTGGTTGGCGTCCACCGGCGCGCTGAACACGACGCTCAGACGCTCCAGCGGCGCGCAGTCCTGCACCGCATCACCGGGCGCGAAGCGGCGCAGGCCATCACCGACCTGGCAGTCGATGCCCAGATAGCGCAGTGCCGGAAAGGTCCGCACGGCGAACTGCGGATCGGCGGCAATCCCGCGCGCGCGCCCGAGCGCCGACTCCAGACCGGCCTGGACCACGAGGCGGTACGCACTGTCGGGCTTGAGCGGCGCGCGCGGCCACACGCGCCAGCTGCGCCGTGCTTCGCCGTCCGGCGTGTAGAACGGTGTCTGCCGGTCCATGAACACTGGACCGACCTCGACCGCGCCGCCCAGGCGCAGCGCCGCGGCGACCGACTTCGCCGTGACCGGCTGGTTGAAGGTCACCTGCAGCTCGGGCTGCTCCGGGCCGCGCCAGTCGGCGACATGGGCGTAGCGCAGCGCCGGGCGCTCGGTGACGAAACGCAGCGTCGCACCCTGGCTCAGCTTCACGCCGTCGAAGGATTCGAGTTCCGGCCGCACATCGACGCGGTATTCGGTCGCCGGCAGCAGGCGCGTGTCCGGTGGCAGGTTGCAGGCCAGCAGCTGCGGATCGAGCCAGCGCCACTGGCAGGACGGATCGGGCGTGATCGTCACCGGCACTTCGGACGCCGCGCGTTCCATGCGCCCGAGCGGCACGACGGCGCGGTCGAAGCCGATCGTGATCTGGCCTTCGTTGCGCACGTCGTCGCCGGATGGCGTGATGCGCGTGACCTGCAGTTCGGCGCCCAGCGCGATGCCGGGCACGGCGGCGAGCAGCGCCACGACCGCGGAGCGGGTCCTACTCATGGCGCACCTTGATCCGCGCGAACAGCGCGCCGTTGGCGTCACCGATCATCTGCACCTCGCGCAGACCGGCGAGATCGCGCCAGACCAGACGCTGCGCCTCGTTCTGCGCGTCGGACTGCGTCGGCTCGGTCACCGGCAGGCCGAGGCGCGCGAGCGTCGCGGCGTCGAGCGGATGGCGGCCGTAGCCGAGCGGCACGGTGAGCCAGTCGGCGCGGCCGTCGATATAGATCACCTCGACGCCGTTGGCATAGCCGCAGCGCTCGCTGTCCAGCGCGCGCTCGCAGGACTGCGGCTGGCCGAGCACGGCTTCGGCATTGGCGCGCGGCTGGCCGGCGAAGGCGCGGACGTCGAGGTCCGGCGTCGCGCCCGTGTCTTCAGGCAGATTCTCGAAGGCCGCCGCGTAGTCGTAGCGGTCGCCGCGGCCGACCCCGTAGCGCCAGGCCAGCACCGCGGCGACGATGCCGACGACGAGGATGCCGGCTGCTTTCCTGTTCATATGGCTGCGTCCGCCCTTCCGGTGCGCCAGCATAGCGCCCGGACCGCGGTGCGTCCGTGAAATAATGCGCGCCCGCCAGGTCTGTCCGCCATGCACGCCGTTCTGCTCGTCGCCACGCTCGTCGCCCTGCTATCCGGGCCCGTGCTTTACGCCGTCGCGCAGCGGCGGCCGGCGCTGCTCGGCTTTCTCGACGGCTTCGTGCTGGTCAGCATCGCCGGACTCGTGCTGCTCGAGGTGCTGCCGGATGCGTTCGCTTCCGGCGGCTGGCTCAGCCTGGCCTTCCTGCTCGCCGGCCTGCTCGGCCCGACCGCGCTGGAACACGGCCTGACGCGCGCTCGACGCGAGGCGCATCTGCTGGCGCTGGCGCTGGCGGTGCTGGGCCTCGTGCTGCACAGCATCGGCGACGGCACGGCGCTGTCCGGCGTCGGCGGCAGCCATCGCGACGACGCGCTGGCGCTGGCCATCGCGATCCACAGCGTGCCGGTCGGCCTGGTCGTGTGGTGGCTGCTGTACCCGGTGTTCGGCGCGCTGCTGCCGGGGCTCGCACTGCTGGCGATGGGTGCGGCGACCGCCGCCGGCTTCCTGTTCGGCATCGAACTGGGCGGCCTGCTCGGCGAGCGCGGCTGGGCCTGGTTCCAGGCGCTGATGTCCGGGTCGATCCTGCACGTGATCTTCGGCCGGCCGCATCTGGACGAGACCTCGGAACATCACCATACGCCGCCGCCCTTCGAGGGACTGGGCAATCTCGGCGCACTGGTGCTGCTGGCAATCCTGGCCGCTGCGCACGAACCGGACGCAGCGGTTCCGGATCTCGCCACCATCGTGCTCCAGCTCGCCGTGAAAGCCGCGCCGGCGCTGCTGCTGGCCTACCTGTTCGTGGGCGCGCTGCTCTGGCTGGGATACTGGTCACGAAGTCAGCGACTGCGCCCGAGCCTGGCGGCAGCGGCCTTTGCGTTGATGCTGCTGGCGTCTGAGCGACTGTCCGTCGAGCTGACCAGCGCCGGTCTGCTCGCGCTGCGGACCGTGTGGCTGGCCGGCCTGCTCGCCCTGACGGGCCTGCCCGAGACCAGTCCCGCCCGACGAACCCCCACCGCCGCGCTGCGCTTGGCCTGTGTCGAGGCGGTGGATCGCCATGCGGCGTGGATTCTCGTGGGCTTCGGACTGGCCGCCGCCGTGGATATGCAGCTTGCACCGCAGGGCCCAGAGGCCGCGATGCAGGTGACGGTGCTGGAGTGGGCCAGCCTCGCGATCGTGGGCGGTCTCTACGCTGCCGCGCTGTTACGCCGTGGCCTGCGCGCGCTGTTCGCCGATCTGTTCGAGCTGCGCGATCCGGCCGTCGGCTGACCCTGCCGGCGACCGCGGCGGCCATGCCCGGTCCGGCCGGCAGGCACGCGGCTGCTCGGGATTTCCGCGTGCGCAGCAAGGACGGCGCATGCGTCAGCCCGCGACACGCACGATCTTCATCGCCAGTTCCAGCGCCTGCTCGTAGTTGAGGCGTGGATCGACGCTGGAACGGTAGGCGCGTTCGAGATCGGCGTGCGCGAGGTTGCGCGCGCCGCCGGTGCACTCGGTGACGTCCTCGCCGGTCAGTTCCAGGTGCACGCCGCCCAGGCGCGAGCCGCAGGCCTTGTGGATCGCGAAGGACTGTTCGACTTCCGACAGGATTCGGTCGAACGGCCGCGTCTTCAGGCCGTTGGGCGTGCTGATCGTGTTGCCGTGCATCGGATCGCAGATCCACAGCACGCGATGCCCGGCATCGCGCACCGCCTCGATCAGGCGCGGCAGGTGGTCGCCGACCTTGTCGGCGCCCATGCGGTGGATCAGCGTCAGGCGGCCCGGTTCGTTGTCCGGGTTGAGCACGCGGCACAGGCCGAGCACCCAGTCCACCGTCATCGACGGACTGACCTTCACGCCCATCGGATTGCGGATGCCGCGGCAGTATTCGACGTGCGCGCCGCCGATCTCGGCCGTGCGCATGCCGATCCATGGGAAATGCGTTGACAGGTTGTACCAGCCCGGCTTGCGCGGCACCTGGCGCGTCTGCGCCTGTTCGTACCAGAGCAGCAGCGCCTCATGCGAGGTGAAGAACTCGACGCGCGAAAACTCGCCGATCGGCTGGCCGGCGAGCGTCTCCATGAAGCGCACCGAGTCGCCGAGCGCATCGACCATCGCCTGGTAGTCGGCGGCCAGCGGCGAGTGCTGGACCCAGTCGAGGTCCCAGTATTCCGGGTGATGCAGGTCGGCGAAGCCGCCGTCGATCAGGCCGCGCACGAAGTTGATGGTCATCGCCGAACGCGCGTGGCCTTCGAGCAGGCGCCGCGGATCGGGGATGCGCGCGGCCGCGGTGAACTCGGGCGCATTGACCAGGTCGCCGCGATAGCTCGGCAGCGTCAGGCCGTCGCGCGTCTCGGTGTCGGCCGAGCGCGGCTTGGCGTACTGGCCGGCGAAACGGCCGATGCGCACCACGCGCGAACGCAGGCCGTGCACCAGCACCAGCGACATCTGCAGCAGCACCTTGAGGCGGTTGGTGATGATCTCCGGCCGGCAGTCGGCGAAGGACTCGGCGCAGTCGCCGCCCTGCAGGATGAAGCCGTCGCCGTCCTGCGCGCGCGCCAGGTGCTGCTTGAGCGTCTCGACTTCCCAGGAGGTCACCAGCGGCGGCAGGTGACGCAGCTGATCGAGCGCCTCCGCCAGCCTGGCGGCGTCCGGGTACTGCGGCTGCTGCACGGCGGGCCGGGTCTGCCAGGATTCGGGGGACCAGCCGGAGGGGGACTGCGCGTTCACGGAAACGGACGGGGACAGGCGATAATCGCGGGCCGCAAGTATAAGCCCGGCGCCTGCTCCAGCCCCGATGACCGCCAGCCCGTTCAGCGACCACACGCCGCTCATGCAGCAATACCTGGCGATCAAGGCCCGGTTTCCGGACACGCTGGTGCTGTTCCGCATGGGCGATTTCTACGAGCTGTTCTACGACGACGCGCGCAAGGCGGCGAAGCTGCTCAACATCACGCTGACCAGCCGTGGCGAGTCGGCGGGCCAGCCCGTCATCATGGCCGGCGTGCCACATCATGCGCTGGAGCAGTACCTGGCGCGGCTGATCAAGGCCGGTGAGTCGGCGGCGATCGCCGAGCAGGTCGGCGAGGTCGGCGCGGAGAAGGGGCCCGTCCGGCGCGAGGTCACCCGCATCGTCACGCCGGGCACCGCGACCGACGACGCCCTGCTCGACGCGCGCACGCAGACCCTGCTCGCCGCCGTGTGCCAAGTGCGCGAGCACTACGGCCTGGCCTGGCTGGAACTCTCGTCCGGGCGCTTCTGCGTGCTGCAGACCGCGCAGGACGGCGATCTGGCCGCCGAGCTGCAGCGCCTGCGCCCCAGCGAACTGCTGATTCCCGACGGCGAGACGCTGCCGGTCAACGCCGCGAACGGCCGGCCGCGGCCGATCTGGCATTTCGACCCGGCCTCGGCCTACCGCCTGCTGATCGACCAGTTCCAGACTCGGGATCTGCGCGGCTACGGCGCGGAAGGACTGGACGCGGCGATCGCCGCCGCCGGCGCGCTGCTGCAGTACCTGCAGGAGACGCAGAAGTCGGCGCTGCCGCATGTCAACGCGCTGCGCGTCGAAGCGCCGGGCGAGGCGCTGATCCTCGACCCGGCGACGCGGCGCAACCTGGAGATCGACCGCGCGCTGTCCGGCGCGCACGAGTTCACGCTGCTCAAGGTACTGGACCGCTGCATCACCGCGATGGGCGCGCGTGCGCTGACGCGCTGGCTGACGCGGCCGCTGCGCGACCCCGCGCAGCTCTCCGCGCGTTACGACGCCGTCGCCGCGCTGCTCGACGACGACGGCCGCGCCGCCGGCTTCGAGCGGCTGCGCGACGCGCTCCAGGACATCGTCGATCTGGAGCGTATCCTCGCGCGCGTCGCGCTGCGCTCGGCGCGACCGCGCGATCTCGCCGGACTGAGTGCGAGCCTGCAGCGCCTGCCCGGTGTCGCTGCCGCGCTCACGGGCGTCGAAGCACCCTTGCTGCGTACGCTCGCCGGCCAGCTCGGCGATCACGCCGATCTCGCTGCACATCTGCAGCAGGCGCTGGCGGACGAACCGCCCCTGCTGGTCAAGGACGGTGGCGTGTTCCGTGCCGGCTTCGACCCCACGCTCGACGAGCTGCGTGCCCTGTCCACCAATGCCGACGGCTACCTGACCGATCTCGAAGCGCGCGAACGCGCGCGCACCGGCATCGACACGCTCAAGGTCGGTTACAACCGCGTGCACGGCTACTACATCGAGGTCGGCAAGACGCACGCGGCCAAGGTGCCCACCGACTACACGCGCCGGCAGACGCTGACCAACTACGAGCGCTACATCACCGAGGAACTGAAGAAGTTCGAGGACCAGGTGCTGTCGGCGCGCGACCGTTCGCTCTCGCGCGAGAAGCAGCTCTACGACGCGCTGCTCGACCGCCTCAACGCCGAACTGCGGCCGCTGCAGGCGGCGGCGCAGGCGCTCGCCGAGCTCGACGTGCTCGCCTGCTTCGCCGAGCGCAGCCGCGCGCTGAACTTCTGCCGCCCGCAGCTCGCCGAGGAGCCGTGCATCGAGATCCGCGCCGGCCGTCACCCGGTCGTCGAGCAGACGCTGGACAGCCCCTTCGTGCCCAACGATCTCGCACTGTCCGACACGACGCGCCTGCTGGTCATCACCGGCCCGAACATGGGCGGCAAATCGACCTACATGCGCCAGACCGCGCTGATCGTGCTGCTCGCGCATACCGGCTGCTTCGTGCCGGCGGAATCGGCGCGCATCGGCCCGATCGACCGCATCTTCACGCGCATCGGCGCGTCCGACGACCTCGCCTCGGGCCAATCGACCTTCATGGTCGAGATGAGCGAGACCGCGAACATCCTGCACAACGCGACCGCGCAGAGTCTCGTGCTGATGGACGAGATCGGCCGCGGCACCTCGACCTACGACGGCCTGTCGCTGGCGCGCGCGGTCGCCGAGCATCTGGCGACGCAGGTGCGCGCGTTCTGCCTGTTCGCGACGCACTACTTCGAGCTGACCGCGCTGGCCGACAGCCTGCCCGGAATCGCCAACGTGCACCTCGACGCCGCCGAGTACGCAGGAGCGGACGGCGAGCGCCTGGTGTTCCTGCACCACGTCAAAGCGGGACCCGCAAACCGCAGCTACGGCCTGCAAGTCGCCGCGCTCGCCGGCGTGCCGCAGCCGGTCATCCGCGCCGCGCGCGCGCATCTGGCCGAACTGGAACGCAAGCCGACGCCTGCGCGTTCACAAACCCAACCGCAGCTGTCACTGTTCGCGCCGCCGCCCTCGCCCGCGCTGAAGCTGCTCGACGAACTCGATCCGGACGCGCTGTCACCGCGCGAGGCGCTGGACCTGCTGTACCGGCTCAAGACTGCCCATCGGCGGAACTGAGAGCTTGCGCACGGTCTGAGGAGTTATCCGGCTTCCCCCCCCCCCCGGATTTTGATAGGGTCGCCTGCAGCTGCGACACGACGGTACAGGTCGCAGCACGACGTCCACATTGGGAAGGGAGTGAACAGCATGTACAAGGATTGGCTTGCGGCCTGCGTCTGCGCCGCTTTCGTCGTTGGCTGCGGCGGTGGTTCCGGCGGCGACGACTCGAACAGTCCGAACCCGACGCCCGGCCCCACGGCGACACCCCTGCCGACACCACCGCTTTCGCAGTTCACGTGCAGCCCGGTTGGGGGCGGCGATGCGACCATCCAGAGCATCTGCACCACCTGCGCAGACGATGCGGTGACCGATAACGGCAAGGCCATCGACACCGATCTCGCCAGCGCCGCGACGGTCAAGCTGTACAACTCGCCGGGCTTCGATCCTTCCAACCCAACGTCCGGTAACGTCAATAATCCGGATACGAGAAACGTACTGCTCACGGCGACAGCGCAAACCGGCGTCGTCTTTCCCACCGGCGGCAAGGCCGGTGTGATCTTCGGCCTGCCGGAGTCCTTCCTCGTTCCGTTCAGCGGCACGCTCTCGACCTACCAGGACGACACGCCGATCGACAGTCTGGCGTTTACCTCTGACGAATTCCTCGGCAAGGAAGGCGAGAAGATCTATCTGGGGCTCGACGGCACCAGCGACACGTTCAACGCCGTGCAACTGACCCTGACGCAAGCCGGCGGCAGTCTCGAAGAACAGCTATTCCGCGTCTATGAGTTTTGCAGCGACGGCGCCGCGCGTTTCCGGTAACCGGCAACGAACACGGGCGTTATTTCCGGCTGCGCGGAAATGACGTCTCCTGCGCGCGTGCCGCCTTAGCCTTTTCGAGGATCGCGCGCACGATGCCGGCCATTGCCACGGCCATCATCAGGCCACCGGCGACGATGGCGATGAGATCGATATCCGGCACCGCGACCACCCGCGACAGCAGCGGCATGTCGCCCACCCGTTCGGCCACGCCCAGCGCCACCAGCAGCGCGCCGATGCCGTCGAGGACCAGCAGCAGGGGCGGGAACGGCAACGCGGGTTTGTCGTTCACGACGCGTCGGCCTGCACGCGCCGCGCCTGTTCGTCCGGCACGAAGCGTTCGAGCACGGCCTTCTCCAGCAGCCGCGGCGGCAGCAGACCCTGCGCGAGCACGAAGTCGTGGAAGCGCTGGCGATCGAATTGCTCGCCCAGCGCGAGCTGCGCGCGCTGGCGCACCGCCATCAGCGCCTGGTAACCGACGAAGTAGGACGTGGCCTGCCCCGGCGCGCGGAAGCTGTAGCGGTCCGCCTCCTGCTGCGCCATGCCGGGCGACAGCACCACTTCCTGTTCGAGAAACGCGCGCGCCTGCTCGGGCGTGATCTGGCCGAGGTTGAGCATCGGGTCGAGGAAGGCGCGCGCGGCGCGCATCATGCGGTGCTGCAACCCGATCAGCTGGCCGTCGAGCGGAAAGTCCGGCTTCATCTCGGCCTCCGCGTACAGCGCCCAGCCTTCGACGTTGACGCTGTTGAACGCGAACACCGCGCGCGCGGTAGACACACCGTTCTCGATCATCGCCGCGAACTGCATCTCGTGGCCGGGCCGCGCCTCGTGCACGGTCAGCGTCCAGGTCGCCGCGTCGAAGCTGAAGTCGTCGGTCTTGAGATCCTCGCGCCCGGCCTTGCCCGGCACGTTGAGCGGCAGCACGAACTCGCCGTATTCGCCGGTGTTGCCGATCAGCCGCGGCGGACTCATGTGCGGCGCCGGGATCATCGCCGACTCGGCCTCGCTGGCGAGACGGATCACCGCGTCGCGTTCCGGCACGCTGACCACAGCGTGCTCGCGCAGCAGCCCTTCGATGGTTTCCAGACGCTTCCTGTACAGCGGGAGGATGGCTTCGCCGGTGATCTGCTTGCGCTTGAGCGCGCGGATCACGTCGCGGTAATCGCTCGCCGGGATGCCGGCCTGCTTTGCCACCAGCGGCGCGAGCGCCTGCATCTCGTTGCGGATCTCGGCAAAGCTGAGCAGCGCGCGGCGGATCAGCTCCTCGGGCGCGACATCGACGCCGAACTGCTTGAGATTGTCGGCATAGAGCTGCGGCGGCAGGCGGTGATCGTCGCGCGCGCGCACCAGCACGGTGGTGCGCACCCACTCGGAATAGGCCGTGAGCTGCTCGCGCAGCCGGGCGAGTGCGTCGTCGTACCCCTGCTGGCCCGATGCGGCGAACAGCTGGGCGATGCCTTCGATATAGCGCGGCGCGTCGGCGAGATCCTGCTCGACCTCGCCGCGGTACGGACCGATCAGCTTGCGGTTGCCGAACTTCTCGGTCGTGCGCGCCTTCGCCAATTCCGTGATCGGCTCACTGCCGGGTGTGAGCCCCGCATAGGCGCGCAGGCGCTCGACGGCCGCGGCCTGGCGTTGCTTGGGGATGCGCGGGTCGAGCAGCGCCTTGATGCCGGCGAACACGGTCAGCGGCACGTTGACATAGGGCAGGAGCAGCTCGTTCTGCAGGCGCTGCGTCTCCAGATTGTCCTGTGCGGCGCGGATCAGGATGTCCAGATCCTGCTGAACCAGCGGATCGGTTTCCGTCTTCGCGCGCTGCTGCAGCTGCCGGAGCACCTCGCGCGTCGCCGCCTGGCTGCGTTCGAAGACCTTCGGCCGCAGGTCGATGACCGCGGTGTCGAAGCCGTCGACACCGAGTTGCCCGGCGGCTTCCGGGTTGAAACGCGCCATGACCTGCAGCAGCAGGTCCGCGTGGCGATTGCTGGCTTCGACCCAGGCCGGCGGCGCTGCCGCCGCGGCCGAGAACGACAGCATCATGCCGGCCAAGCCGGACAGTGCGAGACGACGCATGTTTCGCTCCGTTGTCGAACAGCGGCGGCCGTCTGGCCGCGAGATCACATTCCCGCGCTGCGCAGCGCGATTTTCACGGCGATCCACACCACCAGCACGAACAGCACCGTCATGATCAGGCCAACGGCGATGAAATGCCCGGCCTTGCCCTTGGTGAAGTCGCGCTGGCGGTGCTTCGAGCTCTGCACGCCGAAGAACGACGCGGCGACGCTACTGATGGTCTGCAGCCATCCCTGCCTCGGCGGGGCGGTCCGGTTCGTCTCGTCTTGCGGTGTGGACATGGATACGCGCCGGGATCAGTAATCGGCGAGGATGCGCTGGGTCGTCGCGACGTCGTTGTCGGCCTTGCTCATGATGTCATCGACGGTCAGCTTTTCGAGCTTGCCGCCGATCAGCGGAATGCCGCAGGTCACGGTCCACTTCAGGTAGTTGGCCGAGCCCTTGCCCTCGTCCTTGAGCGTCATGTCGCAGGCGACCTTGACCGGCGTGTTCTTGATCTCGACATCCAGGCGCCCGGTCTTGCGCGCGATGTCCCAGCTGTCGGTCTGCGTGATGACCGCGGTCGCCGGAATGAACTTCTTCGCGAAGTCGGGAATCGCGACGGTGTTCTTCGCCGTGTAGCAGACCTTGATGCGGAACTTCGAATCGCTCTTCTCGTGCTCCAGCACCTCGATCGCGGTGAAACCGAGTTCCTTGTACTTGCGCTCGAAGTAAGCGCGGTCGGAGAACATCCGGATGACGACGTCGGACGGCTTGTTGAAGCTGTGCTTGTTCTCGAATTTCATGAGCGGTTTCCCCCGTTAACGAAAAAGCCGCCGGGCACGCCCGGCGGCTTCAAATCTACACGACTGTGCCGTGAAATTCTTACTTCGTGGTCATCTTCTGCACGGACGCGGCCGTGAAGTAGTCCGGCTTGAACGACACCGTCAGATCGAGCGGCTTGTCCTCGTTGAATGTCGCGGTGATGAAGTAGCGTCCGGAGGTGAAGTGGTAGATCACTTCCGGCACCGTCGTCACTGACAGGATGTTGTAGCCGAAGATCACGTGGCCTTCCTGGAACTGGTAGAGCTGGTCGCGGTTGTCGTAGTCGTCCACCATCGCGATCGTCCAGCCGTCCTCGTCCACATAGAAGCGGCGCTTCTTGAAGGTGTGGCTGGTGCCGGGCTTGATGTCGGCCTCGACGATCCAGACGCGGTGCAGCTCGTAACGGGCCAGGTCCTGGTTCAGGTGCTTGGGCTTGACCATGTCCTTGTACTTGGTCTGCGCGCCGGCGATGCGGTTGGCGTTGTACGGGATGTACATCTCCTTCTTGCCGACCAGTTTCCAGTTGTAGCGCTCGAGCACGCCGTTGAACATGTCCACCTGGTCGTAGAACTGGTGACCGTCGGTACCCTCGTAGGGGTTGTCACAGCACACCGTCGGCGCGCGGCGGATGCGCTTGAGGCCCGGCGAGTACAGCCAGGCGGAACGGCCTTCCGCGCCGGTGCCGGCCTTCTCGTGCACCAGGATGAAGGTGCCGGCCAGCCGCGGCGGGGCCACCGTCTTGGACAGGTACTTGAGGAACTCGCCGGAGTTCTTGGTCAGCGGCACCGGATTCTTGATCGACGCATAGCCGAACTGCACGTCCTCGATCAGCTTGGTCAGCTGATACTCGCCGTTGGGCTGCACGATCATCTGGTTGTTGTAGCGCGTCACCGCTTCGCCGCGCCACTTGAGCTTGTGGTTCCAGATCGGCTCGGCGCCGGTCTTGGGGATCGGAAACGGGAAGCCGAGCTTGCAGTTGTCCGGGGTGTCGGGGTCGAGCAGCGCGCAGTTGGTCGCATTGACCTTGGTCGCCGCGAAGATCTCGTCGGGCCAGGTCATCACGCGATGCGACGGATAGACGTTCATCTTGTAGCTGTCGTAGGTGCTCAGCAGACGCTTGTGGCCTTCCGACAGCTTGTCCGCGTACTCGGCCATGTTGGCCTTGCTGATCGTGAAGATCGGCTTCTCGGCGTCGATCTTCGGATCGTTCGGGTACTCGCCGGACAGCGCGCCGCGGCGCTGCGCGGGGGTCCACTCCGGAATCGTGCCCTCCTTGTTGCCGGCCTTCTCGGCGCCGACCGGGGTCAGATCCTTGCCGAGGCGCGCCGCCTCCGCGGCGTCCACCTTCGCGCCGGCCTGTCCCGCCATCAGGGTCAGGGCCAGCGCGCCAGTCAAAACTGCGAGGCGCTTCTTCATGGGGATGATTCTCCTCTTCAACAGATTCGGGACGACGGACCGACCGAGCCGGGCACCGGGATTCGGTCGGGCATGCTACCGAATCCGCCGTGCACTGGCCAGCAAGGATACGCGAGCCGCCCACGCGATGAATCGTTCATGAATCGGCCGCGCGCCGTCACGTCTTGCCGGCACGCTCGACATCCGCCAGGGCCTGCTGCAGCAGCTCGCGCGTCGCCAGTTCGCAGCGCAGCGTCGCCAGCATGATGAACACGCCGGCCAGGCGCCGGTGCAGGAACACGATCTCGCGCGGCGGCACGCGGAAATACAGCGACAGGGCGTTGGTCGCCGCGATGCGGCCGGCGCGCATCGGCAGGTCCGAGTCGCCCCAGCGGTAGGCGCCGCGCGGACCCCGCAGGCGTTCGGGGGTGCGCGGATCGCCGGGCGCGTTGAACGGCTCGACGATCATCTCGCACATCGTCGCGAAACCGTCGAGCACGGACCTGGGGAAATCGTGCTGCATCAGGCCGATCGCCTGCGCGCCGCGGAAGATCATGTCGCGGTCGCGCAGCAAGGCGCCGCGCACGATCTCGGCGTAGCTGTCGATGAAGCCGTGACCGAAGATGCGCGTCGCGCCGAAATCGAGCAGCACGATGCGGTCCGGTTCACCGCCCTGCCCGATGCGCACGCGGTAGTTGCCGAAGTGCGGATCGGACTGGACCATGCCCCAGCGGAAGAACTCGGTCAGGAACAGTTCGAGGAATCCCAGGCCGAGTGCGTTGCGTCGTTCCTGGGGCAGGCCCTGTACGTCGTCGTGGCGCACATGCAGGCCGTGCTCGTAGGTCGTCGTCAGCACCTGGTCGCTGCAGTAGTCGCCCAGCACCCTGGGCACGACGAAGCGCGGATCGCCTTCCAGCCGGTGCGCGAAGGTCTCGGTGAAATGCCGTTCGGTCTCGTAATCGACCTCGCGGTGCAGCATCTCGCGCACTTCGTTGAACACCGGCGTCAGGTCCAGGCCCTTGGGCGTCAGCCGCGTCACCAGCAGCAGGCGCGACAGCGTGCGGATGTCGCTCTCGATCGCGTCGGCGACACCGGGATACTGGATCTTGACGCAGACTTCGATGCCGTCGCTGCGGCGGCGCGCGCGGTGCACCTGGCCGAGCGACGCCGCCGCCATCGGCCGCTCGTCGATGTCCAGCTCGCGCATACGGCTGCGGCCGAGCGCGCGTTCCAGCACCGGACGCACCACTTTCCAGTCCACGGCCGGCGTGTCGTCCTGCAGCGACGACAGCACCGTCACCGCCTCCTCGGGCAGGAAGTACTGGCCGTAGAGCGACAGCATCTGCCCGGCCTTCATCACGCTGCCCTTGAGCTTGCCCAGTTCGTCGGCGAGGATCTGCGCCTGGCGCCGGTAGAATTCGCGGTTGGCCTCGTCGCGCTCGATGCCGCCGCGGAAGATGTTGGCGACCGAATGGGCCACGATCTTTGCGCCCGCGCCCATGCCCAGGCGCGTCAGCGCGATGCTGCGCTCCAGCGGCTTGGTCTTCAGCGAGGAGATGCTAGGCTTGGCGCCGTGGTCGTTGTCTGAGGAATCGTTCAAGTGAAAACCCTGGCCGAGATGCTGCTCGCTCCGCACCGACACGATGCGGTCGTGGACGACGCGGTGCGGCTGATCGAAACGCACGTCGGCAGCCGCAGCGGCCTGCGCGGCATCAGTCTGAAGACCGGGCTCGCCATGCTCAAGACCGCGAAGCCCGGCATTCTGAACCGGGCGGTGCGGCGTTTGCTACCGGAATTCCTCGACGCGCTGGAACCGTTCCACGCCGAGTTCCGCCGCGGGACCCAACGCGATTTCAGCCGGTTCCTGCAGGAGCGCGACGCGCGCGTGACCGCGGCGCTGCTGACGGTCGCCGACACCCGGGTGCGGCAGGCCAGCCCGGCCGTGCGGTCGAACTACGCGCGGCTGCGCGGCACCGCCGAAGCCGAAGTGGGCGCGGTGGTCCCGGCGCTGGGCCGGCTGATCGACGCCTACCTGGAGTGAAGCGGCGGCGCTCAGTGCGCCGCCTTGATCCCGCCGCTGGCGGCCGGGGCTGCGCCCTGGGCCACCGCACTCGCGGTCTCCGAACGCAGCTGCGCGAGTGCGTCGCGGGCCGCTTGCTGCACCTCGACACGCTGCTCGGCGCGAACCCGCTCGATCGCCTGCGCCAGCGCCGGACGCTCCGGGTCCGGCCTGGCACCTTCGCCGCCGGCCTGCACCGCCTGCGACACAACCCCGGCCCACAGACCGGCCATCACCAGCGCCACGTGCTTGTTCATCGCCCCGCCTCCTGCTCCTGACCCCCGTTAGATGCAGGCAGGCGCGATTTGGTTGCAGGGTTCTTCAGCGGCCGTAGCGGGCCTTGACCGCCGCCGGCAGGAACTCGCCTTCGCGCATCGGCAGATCGTACTGCGGCGGCGGGTCTTCGGCCGACAGGCGGCTGGCGAAGTAGCGGCCGTCCTTGAGGTCGTACACCAGCATCGGCGCGGTGTTGGCCGCCTGGATGTCGTAGAACGGCAGCAGGTGCCCTTCCTGGAAGCGCCACAGCTGGCCGTTGCGGTCCTCGTTCTCGACCAGCACGACGTTCCAGCAGTCCTCGTCCACATAGAACGTGCGCTTGCCGAAGCTATGCTTCTTGCCTTCGCGCTCGGTGGCCTCGATCACCCAGACCCGGTGCAGCTCGTAGCGCGTCACGTCCTGGTTGAAGTGGTAGGGCTTGAGCAGGCCGGCATATTTCTGGCTGCCGTCGCCGATGCGGAAACCGTTGTAGGGGATATACAGCTCGCGCTTGCCGACCAGTTTCCAGACATAGCGGTCGAAAGCGCCGTTGTACATGTCCACCATGTCGATGAACATCAGGCCCTCGGCGCCGGGGAATGGCTGGTCGTAGCCCACCGGCGGGATGCGGAACATGCGCCGGATCTTCGGCGGCAGCACCCAGATGTCGCGCTCGTCCTGCAGCGAATTGGCCGTCTCGTGCACCAGCGCGAGGAAATCGACGTCGTTGCGCCCGCTGCCGAACCAGGTGAGGTAGTAGAGCAGGATGTTCTTCCTGGCGATGTCCACCGGATCGCTGAGATTGCCGTAGCGGAAGTACACGCGCTCGGTCTGCTTGAGGTACAGCGGATCGCCGCGCGGCGCCACCACGGCCTGCGTGGTCTGCGCCTCGACCGTGTTGCCGCGGAAGCGCGTGCGGTGGTTCCACATGATCTCGACGCCGGAGCGCGGCTTGGGGAATGGCACGCCCAGCTGCGCGCCGGCCAGCGCATCGGCACCGAGCAGCTTGGCGCGGCCGACATTGGCCTGGCTCGCCTCGTAGATCGCCTGCGGGTAGGCGACGCTGCGCCGGCTCTGGTAAACGGGCATGGCGTAGCTGGGATAGCGCGCCAGCAACGCCTGGTGGCCCGCACTCAGCCGCTCGCGGTAACGCGACACATTGCCCGCGGTGATGGTGAACAGCGGCCGGTCCTGGGCGAACGGATCCTGCAGCCGCTGGCCTTTCTTGAAGCCGGCGGGCCAATCCGCCGGCTTGAGTCCGCCGGTCCACGGCGGAATCGTGCCGTCGCGATTGCCGCCGGCCTCGGCGCCGATCGGGGTCAGACCCTCGACGGTCGCGCGTGGCGCGACAGCGTCCTGCGACGCCCCACCGAGGCTGATGACCGGACCGCCGAACAGTCCTCCGAGCACCACGCCGTCGTCCTGGCGCCGGCGCCGCTCGGCCGCGGCCGCCAGCGCCTGCTCGCGCGCCTGGCCGCTCTCCAGGTACTTGACCCATTCGGACGCGCTCTTGCGCGTCGCCGCCTGCGACGCGGCCTCGCGGAACGCCGACAGTGCGCCCTCGATGTCGGCCTGCTGATAGCGCGCCAGGCCCAGGGCCATCAGCGTATTGCCGTCACGTGCGCCGCGGCCCAGGGCTGCTTCCAGCGCGCGCGCCGCTTCAGGGTATTCCTCGCGGTCCATGTGCAGCTGGGCGCGCTGCTGGTATAGCTCCACCGAAGGTGCGAGCCGAATCGCCTCGTCGAGCGCCGCCAGCGCCGGCTTGCGCTCGCGCGCGGCGCTCCACAACGAGGCCAGCAGTTTCCAGTTGTCGGCGCTGGCCGGCACTTCCTTGCGCTCGATCATCGTCGTCAGCGTCGAGGCCGCCTCGAACGGCGCACCGAGCTGCGCGGTGAGCGTCACCAGGCGCAGGCGCTCCTCGGCGGATTGCAGGAATCCGAGCCTTCCGGCCAGTTCGAGGACCGCCGCCGCGCGCGCCTTGTCGCCGGCCTTGAGATGGATCGCCGCCAGGCGCATCCAGTCGTCACGCTGCGACGCATCCTCCTGCAGCAGCTTCTCCAGCTGCGGCAGGGCCTCGCGATCGCGGCCGGTCGCCAGCAGCGCCGCCGCCAGCGCGCGCCGCCAGGACGGATCCACGCGCTGCTTGCCGGCCTCGGCGCGCTGCACCGCCTGCTGCAGCAGCGGCAGCGCGTCGGCGGGACGCTTCTGGTCGAGGTAGGCCGCCCCGAGGGCCATCAGCGTCTCGATCGTCGGATTGCCCGCCTTGACCTGCGCCTCCAGCTGCGGGATGAGCTTCTTGTAGTCACCGCTGGCCAGATACAGCTCGCGCAACTGGTCACGGATCTGGTCCGCGGCGACGCCGGACAGCGCCTTCTGCGCCAGCGCCTGTTCGAGCAGCTGGGCCGCCTTGCGCGCATCGCCGGCCTGCGCCGCCTGCACCGCGAGATCACGCAGCAGCAGCGCCTTGGCGTAGGGATCGGTGGTCTGCTGCAGCAGCTGATCGGCGCTCTTCTGCTGCACCGGTGTCGGCACTTCCTTGAGCTCGCGCGTCTCGCTGCGGTACTGGTCGGGGGCGGCCGTGGTGGCGACCAGCCCCAGCAGGAAAGCTAGAGCGTGTATTGAAAGTCGCGGCCATGGATGGCCGCTTCTTGTGCAGGACGTACCAGCCCTCATTGCCAGTTGTACGCGCAGTCGGCGGGGTCCATGTCCACCCGCTGCTTGACTTCGCGCGCCCTCGGATAGGACTCGTAGATCCAGTTGGCGACGCTCTCGATCGCCGCCGCCTCGAACACGCCGCGCGGATCGGCATCGACCAGCCGCACGTTGGTCACCTTGCCGGTGGGCAGCACGGTGAACACGACTTCGACCCAGCCACGGATGCCCTGCTTGCAGGCCCACTCCGGCATCTGCGGCCGCGCGGTGGACAGCGGAATCAAGGTGCTGCCCCGGAAGCCCTGGCCGGTGCCGTAGCCGGTGCCACCGCCCTTGCCGCCGCCGGCAAAACCGCCGAACGCGCCGCTGCTGCCGAGCTTGAGGCCACCGCCGGACAGCTTGCCGGGCAGCACCACCGGACCGGCGTCCAGCGGCACCGCGCTGACGCTGGGCACCGGCAACGCCGCCGTCTGCGGCTGCGCCAGCGCCGGCGGCGCGGCCGGTGGCGGCGGCGGTGCCGCGTCCGGGCTGGCCAGATCCTGCTGCGGTTGCTCCGGTGCCGGGCGCACAACCTCGATGTCCGGCACGACGCGACGGAATTCGTCCGGCCC
Source organism: Fontimonas sp. SYSU GA230001 (assembly GCF_040066175.1). NCBI lineage: Bacteria > Pseudomonadati > Pseudomonadota > Gammaproteobacteria > Nevskiales > Nevskiaceae > Fontimonas > Fontimonas sp. SYSU GA230001. The sequence goes on along the minus strand of NZ_JBEAAM010000027.1, from coordinate 5,686 downwards.
CTGCGGCGGCCGGATCAGCCACTGCATCAACAGGAACAGCGCCAGCACCACGGCGAGCGCGGCGAAGGGCGTCAGGTACCAGCGCATGTCCGTCAAGCGGTCGCCCTCATGGATTGGCGATGACCTGGACATCGTCGATGCCACTGCGCTGCAAGGCATCGAGCACCGGAATCAGCACCGTGCTCGGCGCCCGGGCATCGACGACCAGCCGCACCGGCCGGCGCGCATCGCCGGCGCGCAGCGCAGCGACATGGGAACCGACCTCGCCAACCGCGAGGCGGCGGCCCTCGACCACGACCTGCCCCGCATCGACGATGCGCAGCTCGATCGGTGCCGGCTCGCGCATGCGCCAGCCGAGCCAGGCGAGCGCGACGACCAGCACGACGGCCTGGACGGCGTGGCGCCAGTGCCAGCGTGCCGTCATGGCTGCTCGGCCGCGACGGCCACATCCCTCACGCCGGCCAGGCGTGCCTGATCCATCGCCTGCACCAGCAGGCCGGCGCGCGCGTCGCGGTCGGCCTGGATGATGACCGCCGCCTCGGGGTTCTCCGACTTGAGCTTCTGGATGATGCCGCGCAGCTCGCGGATATCGACGCGGCGCTTGTCGATCCAGATCTCGCCCTGCGGCGAGATGGCGACGAGAATGTTGGTCTGCTCCTGCTTCACCGCGGTCTTCGCCGCCGGCCGGTTGACCTTGATGCCGGCCTCGCGCACGAAAGTGGTCGTGACGATGAAGAAGATCAGCATGATGAAGATCACGTCCAGCATCGGCGTGAGATCGATGCCGGTGTCCTCGGGCACCACGGAGTGGCGACGGACCTTCATGCGTAGGCCAGCTCGTCGCCGAGCCGCTCGGATTCGACCTTGACGCGCTTGCGGAAGCGGTTGATCGACAGCAGGCCGGAGAGGCCGATCACCATGCCCGCCATCGTCGGGATCGTCGCGCGCGACACGCCCGCCGCCATCGCCCGCACGTCCGAAGTCCCCTTCAGCGCCATCACGTCGAACACCTCGATCATGCCGGTGACCGTGCCGAGCAACCCCATCAGCGGACACATCGCGATGAGGACCTGGATCAGCGGCAGCGTCACCGCCATCGCCGCCGACTGCTGCGAGATCAGCGTCTCGCGGATGCGTCGCGCCGCCCACGAGCGCCGCTCGGGCCGCGCCATCCACGCCTGCTGCGCCTGCGCCCGGTGCCGCGGCCAGACGCGCAGGAAGAACCAGTAGCGCTCCAGGATCAGGGTCCACAGCACCGTGGCGAGTCCGAAGATCCACGGCAGCACCGGCCCGCCGGCCGCCATCAGCTCGGCCACCGGCCGCAGCGGCGCACCGAACGCGGCCCAGAACAGGTCAAGCACGCTGCGCCTCCAGCCGTTGCGCCAGCAGTCCGGCGGACTGTTCGTCGAGGATCTGCACCAGCGCGCGCGAGCGCGTGCCGAGCAGCGCGTTGATGAACAGGATCGGGATGGCGACGACCAGGCCCTCCACGGTCGTCACCAGTGCCTGCGAGATGCCGTCCGCCATCAACTTGGGATCGCCGGTGCCGAACACGGTGATGGTCTGGAAGGTCACGATCATGCCGGTGACGGTACCGAGCAGCCCCAGCAGCGGCGCGGCGGCCGCGAACAGCCGCAGGATCGACTGCGCCCGCTCCAGCGGCGGCACTTCGCGCAGGACCGCTTCCGACAGGCGCAGTTCGAGCAGCTCGGGATCGTCGTCGCGGTGCGCCGGGTCGTCGCTGAACACGCGCAGCACGCGGCCGAGCGGGTTGTCGGCGCTGGGAACGCGCAGGTTGCGCAGCTGCGCGCGCATGCGGCGGCCGACCCGTTCCAGATAGACCATCTGGCCGAGCGCGATCAGCACGCCGACGACGCCGATGGCGATGATGACGTAGCCGACCAGTCCACCCTGGCGGATGCGCTCGCCGAGCGTCGGCTTCTCGCCCTCGATCAGCAGCAGGCTGCCGCGCGAGGGATCGACGAGCACCGGCGCGACAGCATCCGTGGAGGCGGCGAACTTGCGCGCGATGCGCTGCAGCCCGGACGCGGGCTGCCGTGGCAGCGCCGCCAGCAGGCGGCCGCCGCTGCTCGTCGTCAGATACTGTCCATCGGCGAACGCCGTGAAGCTGCCGACGCGGATCACCTCCGCCTGGCGCCGTGCACCCTGTTCATCGACGATCTCGGCCGGGAAGCGGACCACCTTGCCGCTCTCGGCCATCTGCTGGGTCAGCGTGAACCACAGTTCCTCGAGCTCGACGAGGCTCGGCAGATCGCGGCTCGCCGCGAGCCCGTCGAGAAAGGCCATGCGCTCCGGGAACTGGGCCGTGATCAGCGAGTCGGCCGCGGTGCCGCGCAACTCGCCGGCGAGCTGGCGCACCGCCGCATTCACCTGGATGTAGTCTCCGGCGCGCTGCTGCAGCTGTGCCTTGAGGGCGGCGATCTCGCGCTGCTGCGCGTCGAAGCGTGCGCGCGCGGCGTCGGCGCGGCTCTTGACCGTGGCCAGCTCGCGTTCCGCCTGTTCGACCAGCCCGGCCTGCTCGTTCTTGTTGCGCAGGAAGCGCTGCTCGCGCTCCTGGCTGATGCGCGCGCTCTGCGCCTGGCCCTCGCGCACCTGCTTGAGCAGGGCGTCGAGCCCCGCGTTCTGCGCGTGCGCCAGCGAGGACACCGCCAGCGCCATCACCGCGACGACGCGCCTCATGGCTGCTCTCCGGTCGCCGCCGCGGCGGTCGGCATCGGCAGCACCAGCAGGCTCGCCGCGGCCGTCTCACGTGCAATCTTCAGCCCGTCGCGCAGGCTGGAGATGTAACGTCCCGGCAGCGGCTGCCAGCTGCGGCTCGTGGCGTCCCAGCGCAGCGCGCTGTCCGCGTCCAGCGCGACAGCGAACAGCGCCGCGCGGCCGACACGCAGCTGGTCCATCAGCCGGCCGTCGATCTCGATGCGTTCCGCGCCCAGGCTGTTGCCGTAATCGACCTCGATGCGGTAGGCGTCGAGAATGCGCCGGAACTTCTCGGCCGTGCTCGTCTCGGAGTCGGCCATCATGCGGCGCAGGTCGGCGACTCGACCCTTGCGCTCTTCGAGCAGGAACGGCAGATCCAGACCGACGAAGCTCTCCAGGCTTTCGATCATGCGCAGCATCAGGGGCAGCAGTTCGCGCTCGACCCGCTCCATCTCCGCGATCTGGCGCAGCAGCGATTCACGCTCGCTGCCCTGGGTGCGCGACAGCTCCTCGATCTGCGTGGCATAGACCTTGAGCTGCTGTGCCTGCCAGACCGCGGAGCGGTATCGTTCGAGAAGCTGGCGCGTCTCCGCGTCCAGACGATCCACACGCTGCTGCGAGGCCGCAGCGGCGCGCTGGGTCTGCTGCACCGTGTCGATGGCACGCTCGACCGTGGCACTCGGAGCCGTGGCCTGGGCCAGCGCCGCACCGGCCACCAGCATCGACGCCGAGGCCGCGATCCGGACGACCCGTTCAATCCGCATGGCGCGTCCTCTGCTGTCTCTGCTCGATCGGGCGCAACCAGCCGCAGATCGCATGCATCATCTCTTCCGTCTCCTCGTCGTCGATGACCCAGTGCCCGCGCTCGGGGTAGTGGCGCAGTGCCGCGCCGGGATACTGCGCGGCGGCCTTGCGCACCACCGCGGCGGGCGTCAGCCGGTCCTGGCCGCAGCTGACCACATAGACCGGGCAGTTCACCTCACCCGAACGGACTTGCGCGGCGCGCGCGAAGTCCAGCCACCAGAAGGCGATCTCGGCGGCCGCCCTGCCAGATTCGTGGACCAGCGCCTCGTACATCGGGCGCTGGCGGTCCGCCGGCACCCCGTTGAACAGGTCGCGGATTGCGGGCGCGAAGCCCGGCTTGTAGGGGTTGCGCCAGAACCGGCCGCCGATCAGCCACGGCGCGAATGCCCGCACGTTGGCGACGCTCAGACCGTTGATGCCCCAGTGGGGCGCCGGGGTCAGCAGCACCAGCGCCAGCGGCGGCACACGCAGCGCGAGCTGCTGCGCCAGCAGCGCGCCCATCGAATGGCCGATCAGCACCGGCGGACGATCGTAACGCTGTTCCGCAACGACCTGCGTCAGCGCATCCAGATAGTCGCGCAGGCCCAGGCGTGCCACCTGCAGCGGCTGGTCCGGCACCGGCTCGTGTCCCGGCAGCGTCGGCGCCAGGCAGGCATAGCCGCGCGGTTCGAGCACCGCGCGCACGCGATTCCAGTTCGCGCCGGTGCACCACATGCCGTGGATCAGGACGACCGGCGTGGCCACCTCAATACCCCGAAACCTTGCGCGTGGCGTAGCGATTGAGTCGGGCCGGCAACAGCTTGTTGCTCAGCGCGAGCAGCCGCGTCTGCAGCCCGGGATACCAGTGCACGCGGCGCCAGCCGCGCCAGTGCGCCGCGTCCCACACGGTCTGGGCGATATCCCCGGGCTGCAGGCGCACACCCAGGCGCGCGATGCTCGCCGGCTGCTCGATCGCCGTCACCATCGCGGTGTTGACGAACAGCGGCAGCACGTCCATCACGCGGATGCCATGGCGCTGCCACTCGATGTCGAGCGCCTCCGACAGTCCCTTGACCGCGAACTTGGACGCGGCATAGGTCGCATACGACGGCGCTCCGTAGATCGCCGAGGCGGACGACATGCTGATGACCCGACTGTCGGGCGTGCGCAGCAAGTGCGGGAACGCCGCGTGGCAACCATTGATCACGCCTTTGACGTTGACCTCGACGATGGCGTGGTGGCGCGCCAGGCCGATCGTCTCGAACTCGCCGACGCTGAGGATGCCGGCGTTGTTGAACAGCACGTCGAGCCGGCCACCACTGAAGCCGACGAAATCCTCCAGCGCGTGCGCGAAGGCGCCGGCATCGGCGACATCGAGCCGGCCGCAGACCGTGTTCGCACCGAGTTCGACGCGCAGGCGCTCGACGGCCTCGTGGTCGATGTCGTACAGGCCGACTCTCCAGCCACGCGACGCGAACAGCAGCGCAGTCGCGCGCCCGATGCCGGCCGCCGCACCGGTGACGAAGATCGCAGGTGATGACATGGGGAATCACGAAGCGGAAACGGACGTAATCTAGCAGCCCGGCTTGCCCCGCTCCACGGAGACATCGATCATGGCCGATCACTCCCCCGCATTCGTGGCCCTGGTGGACGCTGCCCGCCAGCACGTCCGCGAAATCGATGCGCACGCCGTTCCGCAGCTGCTCGAGCGCAGGCCGGGACTGCGCTTGATCGACGTGCGCGAACGTTGCGAATTCGACGCCGGACACGTCCGTGACGCCGAGTGGATCGGCAAGGGCATCATCGAGCGCGATATCGAACAGCACCATCCGGACCGGAACGAGCCGCTGTATCTCTACTGCGGCGGTGGTTATCGCTCGGTGCTGGCCGCCGAGAGTCTGCAGAAGATGGGCTATCGCAACGTGTGGTCGATCGCCGGCGGCTGGCGCGCGCTCAAGGACCTCTTACCGGTGGCGTAGCGAGTGCTTGTGTTGAACGCCGGGACCACTGCGGCGGATCAGACGAGAGTCCAGTGAACTCTCGTCCCGCCGACCGGCCCCGGCTGGCGCAGGATGCCGCCCCACGAGATCGGGATAGGGGACGCCGAGGATACCCTCAGCGTTCCCCTCCCACACCACCGGACATGCGGGTCCGCATCCGGCGGTTCGAGCGGTTGAGGTTACGC